>NZ_JAJWTS010000017.1:0-35367 GCF_021632165.1 Candidatus Avelusimicrobium fimicolum | reverse complement strand
TTACAGGACATATCTTCCCATTGGCATTTATCATTACACACACGGCCCGAATAGGTCTTAATGGAGCCAGTATTTGTATTACCACCATTAATATTGTCAGAGAAATTCGCATTTATATTTGTATCTACACTTGTCTCCAACTTGTTATTAACCGTTGTCTTTTGGACGAAACCACCACCGTTAGTACACAATGCACCACCATCAAATGACATTGTCCCAGCCTTACATTCCCCTTGGTTTTGGCAAATGCCAGCGATCCATCTTCCGTTAATACAAGTGATCTCTTGCGTTCCGCAATTACCACAGGCTTCCGTCTTCGTGTCTCCATTTGTACACTCGCCTGAGTTGCATTCTGCTGCTGTCTTGTCGCACGCACCCCATTCGCCGGGAACCCACTCGCCCGTAGCCGAGTTACAGGTTATCGGGCGCGTTTGCGTTCCGCAAGTATTGCAAGATTGGAAGGAAGCAGGTTGCACTCCCTTACATTCGCAAGAGTCGGCAATAGAGCAGGCGCTCCACGCGCTCCAAGTACCCGTAGTCGTATCGCAGGTTCTCGTTCGTGTGCCGCCGTTTTTGCATCCGCACGCTTGCGTAGAAGAACCTTCACAAGTTTTCGGTGTATTATCGGGGACTTCACCCG
Source organism: Candidatus Avelusimicrobium fimicolum (assembly GCF_021632165.1). Taxonomy (NCBI): domain Bacteria; kingdom Pseudomonadati; phylum Elusimicrobiota; class Elusimicrobia; order Elusimicrobiales; family Elusimicrobiaceae; genus Candidatus Avelusimicrobium; species Candidatus Avelusimicrobium fimicolum. The sequence continues at coordinate 34,727 of NZ_JAJWTS010000017.1, read as the reverse complement.
CCGAGCACTCCTCGCCGATCGTGTAGTCCGCCTTGGCGGTCAGTTCACTGCACAAAGGATAATTTTTATTTAACTTGGCGCATTGTTCCGCGCTATCACAGCACAAGCGTCCGTCCCGGTAAGACGGCATTTTTAATGTATAGCCGTATTTACCAGTGCTGGCCGCTTCTATGCCCGTGTTCTTTAATGTGTAATTAAAGTTCTTGGTCTTTAACGAGGCCAAATTGACCGTGGCCGCGTCCGTGGTATAGTCCTTATCCAGGGCACAGCGTCTTTCCTGTTCCGTTCTCACGGCTGCCATCATTTCTTCGGCTTCCGTCGTTTTGCGCGTCTCAATTACTTTGTTGAATTTCGGTAATACCACCGCGGACAAGACGCCTATCACGATGACCACTACCAAAAGTTCCGTAAGCGTAAACGCTTTCTTCTTTCGGTTATTTTTCATTTTGCCTCCCCTTAAAATAGGGGGCGTACGGATAGTATTGCGTACGCCCCGTGGCTTTCTGTCTTGTTAGAGGAGGGACAGAAAGAACGAGCAAAAACACCCTTTTTAGCGGTTTTTAACCACCACGCACGTCCCCCCTTACGAACTCTCTGCTCACCAAAATCTACCAAAAAAAAAAACGGAGTCAAGCCTCTGCACAAGCCTGACAACTTGGATACGAATTTACGGCTAATTGATAAACTTTTTGAAAATATTGCGCAGTTTTGGAATTGGCTTGACCCGTTTTTTTGGTAGAGGGAATAGGCTGGTGCCATTGCAAAGGTGTCATTTCCGAAAGTAGTAGTCGGGAATCTGTTTTTGCTGTTGTTGTTCCCTTACGAAACGACAGATCCTGGACTACGACTTTCCAGGATGACGACAACAACAATGCAAAAGCCAAACAACACAATCGGTAGATCCTGAAACAAGTTCAGGATGACCTGCTTGTTTAATAACAACACTTCCTGTCCAGAAACCTTACGGGGTGATGCCTAGCGGTATGGGCGGCAATGCACGATGACCTCTAATTTAATAACGATATATCCGGCCCCTTGTGGGCGCAGGCTTATCTAATAATATAGGCTGTTTTGCCGTCTATTTCGCGTGGGGCGGATTGGCGGGATTGCCCCTCGCAAAAATTTTCGCCTGCACGGTTTAGGCCAATACAGGCCAAATCCATAAAATTGTTGGCAGTCGTCAGTTGGTAGCGGGCGTGCGGACTGGGTGCGGTTTGCGTGAAAACGGATTCCCAACAGGGGATATCTTCGTTATTTTCCGGGCGGCAGACGGCCTCGCCCGTGAAATATTTTAAATTTGCCTTTTTAATTTGTTCCGTTAGCCGGGCCGCCTGTTCCGCACTCATAAAACGTCCGTTTGCAAAGTTTTTTTGCCGTCCCCATAAAAGCACCACTTCCGTAATGCGCGCATTTTCCACCGCGTTGTAATAATACGGAACAGCCACCGCGGATAAAATGCCGATAATAAGTACGGCGACCAACAGTTCAATTAGTGTAAAACCCTTCATCATAATTTTATAAAATGCGGACTTTGTAGCCTTCTTTTTCCAAAATTTGCGCCGCGCGCAGTTTTTTATCGCCTTGTATTTCCAGATGTCCTTCTTTTACCGTACCGCCGCAGCCTAATGCCTTTTTCATTTTTTTAAGTAACTCTTCCTTTCCCTGCGGGTGGAGCGGCAGACGCTCCACTACTGTTGTTCCACTGCCCTTGGTGTTTTTTACAAAGCGCACGCGTACCGGCTCGGTTTGCTTTTTGGGCGCGCCCAGTTGGTTGCAGATGCACGGAATATGTTTACAATGCGGGCAAAAATTAGGGTCGGTAGAGTAAAAAATTTCACTCATTTGGCTTCTCCCAAGGTATTTTTAATTAAGTCCTTAATTTCGTTTGAGTCGGTACGCAAACCAAGCGACCAAGCCGCTTCTTGCAGTACATTAGCCAGCAACTCCGGCAGACGGGCGTCTAAATCGGAAAGTGTAATTTCTCTATCCAGGCGCAAATAATCTTCCAGTACGGTGGCCTGCCGCTTGCCGAAAAGGGCGCGCAAAGCGCGCGTGTTGTTCATTTTAAAGCGGAAATACAACGGTCCGCCAAAGGCAAGCCGGGTTAAAAATTTGCGCGCGGTGAGCAGAAAGAGCGTTACATTTTGCGCCAATACTTCTATGCGTACGGTTTTGGCGGTGTGGCCGTTAAATATTTCCTCCCGGGATGCGATTTGTTTATTCATTATCAGGCCGTAATCGTTGAATTCTGTCATCTTATATACGCCGCGCGTGTTGGAAATTACCGCCACGCCGTCCTGCACCGGACGGAGCGGATAGTCCGGGTCTGCCATTGTGCCGTAGGGGGCGCGGGAAGAAGAAGATGCTATCATTTCGGGCAATTTTTTGTAATCGGTCAAAGGTTCGTCCGGATACAACGGCAAAAGAGATAAAGTGCAGACCGTTTCGCCGTTGGCGGAAACGTTCATTGTTTTTAAGTAATTTTCAAAATGGCTTTCGGCTTTATCATAAAGGATATGCCGCAACCGCTCGGATTTTTGGCGGTGGTCCAACAGCCACGGCAGTTTAGCCGGGTGCACAATTATTTCCGGCCGGCTGCTCTGCCCGGTGCGGATATACGCCCGTTTGGACGGGCCGACCAGGTGCGGGGTTAAGTTGCTTTGCGGAATATTGATGAGGACGAACATCCTGTCCCCGTTCGGGCTTACGCAAATGTTAATATCCACGAATACAATCGGGTCAATATATACTTGGATAACGTCCTCAATGGAGTTGCGCATTTTTTCGTGGTACGCAATCCCGGTAAAGGGCGGTTTGGGGCGGTCGTTGCGGTCGTCTTGCACCCCCAAAATGATAAGGCCGCCCAAGGCATTGGCGAACGAGGCAATCGTTTTGGCGAATTTTTCGCGGTTCTTGGGCATAATATATTTATAATCTAACTGTTTGCCTTCGGGCAGTCCCCGGCGGCAGAATTGTACTACATCTTGAAAAGTTACGGCGTGAAAAGGCTTATTAAAAAACATAGTTTCACCTCACAGTTTGGCCTTATCGGGCGTTAATTTATTATAATAAATTAACAGAGGATAATTTAAATGAACGCTCCTATGCACGCCTTGGCGGGTGTAATAACTGAAAAATTTATTTTGGCGGCTCCGCAAGAGGCCGCCCGTGCGCTGGCTTCTTTGGCGACGCACGAAGTCTTGCTGTTAATCGGCCCGCTTAAAGCGCAGGTGGTGGTAAGTTGCCTAAACCCGATGGACCCGCCGAAGGCGGCGGCTGTTTTGCGGCGGTTGCCGTTAAAACAAGCCTCCTATATTTTGGCGAGGCTAAATGTGGAGCAGGCGGCTAAATTGTGGAAGGAATTTTCCACCCCGTACCGCGAGCGCCTGTCCGCTGCGTTGGAACCCGCCTTTGTAAAACTGCTAACGGAAGCCAATTCCTTTTCTCCCGACAGCGCAGGCCGGCTGATGCGTACGGATTTTGTGGCAGTCCGTACGGAAAGCAAACTCTCCGCGCTGATTGAGCGGCTGAAAAGTTTGCCGCGCAAAAAATTGCCTGCGGTTTGCTACGTTACCGGGAAAGACGGCGAATTAAAAGGATTTATCCGCACCGCCGAGTTGGCTTTTTATACCGCCCAATCTGTTTGTGGCAGCGTGATGAGCCCGGCTGTTTTTTTGCACCCGCAAGATAGCGCAAAACAGGCCCGCGAATTGTTTTTACACGCCGAAACAGACTCCTTGCCCGTGGTGGACGATAAAGGCATTTTGTTGGGTGTTTTGCCCAAAGAAAGCCTGCCGTCCGCAAATGAAAAGGGTTCCCTCTGGGCCCGCCTCACCAAATAAATAACAGTCTTTGTTTTTTGTCATCTCTGCGGAATTTGGCTGTCCGCAGGGGGCAGGAATTTGTTTTTCTTAAAATCAGAGCCATTTTGAAAGAAATCTACTTTTCTATTTATAACAACAAACCCCAGACAGAAGTTCCCTGGGGGATCATCCTTATGTTATCCAACAAAAACCCGGGGCATAGGTTGTATGCTCCGGGTTTGGATTCAATAATATCTAACTTATTTGTTTTCTTCGTCAGAACCGGTTTTGAAAGAGTCCTGCAACAACTGACCGAGGGTCGGGCGCGGGGCCTGTTTCAAATACTGGGCGACCACTTTGCGGTTTTGCACTTGGTCGTATTTCTTGACGGAGAGGTTCACCGTAAAGGTTTCCGGATCCACACCGACTACGAGCGCCGTAATGGTGTCGCCTTCCTTGGCGGTAAAGTCGCGTCCCATTTCAAAGGGGCTGATAAACCCTTTGGTGTTATTTTTGCCAATGGTGCATTCTACACCGTTTTCGGCATCTACTTTGGTAATAACGGCTTTAACGGAACTCTTATACGGATAGCGGCGTTTCAACGCATCAGCCGGATTCAAGAAGAGTTGTTTCAAACCGAACTCCAATCTCGGGGTTTCTTTATCCAATTTTAAGAGTTTGGCTTTGAGGCGCTGTCCGCGGCGGAAATTGGAAATAGCCGTTTCGGGTTCTTTCCAGGCGATATTTTCCAAGTTCACCACGCCTTCAATGCCGTGGAAGCGTAAGAACAATTTGTCCTTATCTACTTTGGAAACCACTACGCGCAACACGTCGCCTTCTTTAATTTCGCCCAACACTTGTTCGCGGCGGACGGCTTCGTCCTCCTCCAACACTTGCTTGCGGGAAATGATAAGTTTCTGTTTTTCCTTGGCAAATTCTACGATTTGGGCTTTGATTTTGGCACCTACGGGCAAATAGTGTTTATAAGCCGTGTGAAGTTCAGACAAGGAAAGCGGCATAAAACCGTTCACGCCGAACACTTCCACAATGTAACCGCCCTTTACGCACTGTACAATCGTACCTTTTACGCGTTCTTTGGCTTCGTAGGCTTTTTTGCAGATGTCCCAACCCAAGTATTCCAAGGCTTTTTTATGGGACAAGATGGACGGACGTTCATCACTGCCGCGTTTTACGAGCACGGCGGAAATGGTATCGCCCACGGCGGGAAGGGTTTTGCCTTCAAATTCAGCAACGGCAATCGCGCCTTCTTTTTTAGCGCCGGTATCCACCAAAATATAATCTTGGTTAATCTGTACTACGGGTACTTCTACGATTTCTTTTTTGTACAACTTCTCCGATAAAGACTCTTGCTGCGCAATTAACTCGGCCATCGTCATTTCTTGTTCGTTAATTGTGTCTTCGGTATTTTTAATTTCTTCGTTCATCGTCATAAGTCCTTATTACAGTTCTTCCCTGCGGGAGAACTGCGTAACCTCCGTTAGATATTAATTGAATTTATTTCTTCCATTATTTGATTTGCAAATTGTTTATACTGCGCTTTATGGTCCAGGGCCGGGTCTTTTTTCAAGTGCATTACCGTCCCGAATTTCACACGGATTTTGCGCACCCACGGCCAGCCAAAGGTCCCTTCTACTTTTACCGGGAGCACCGGCGCACCTGTCGTATAGACCAAGTACCCGATACCGCTTTTCGGCTTTTGCGGCTTGCCCGTTTTACTGCGGGTTCCCTCGGGGAACATCACCACACTTTCGCCTTTTTCCAAAGCGTGCACCACCGATTGCAACGAACCAAACGCATCTATGGAGCGCGCCCGGTCCACAGGAATATATCCGCTCCGGCGGAAGAACCACCCCAACCCGGGAACGGAAAACAGTTCCTTTTTGGCAACAAAACGGGAATCGCGCACCAACCCGGCAAAACTGCCGATAGCCGGCGGATCCGCATTGGACAAATGGTTCCCTGCAATAATCAGGGCACCCGTTTTGGGTATATTTTCAAGTCCTTCTACTTTAAAATCGTAAAAGGTTTTAAAATAAATCCTTGCTATTAATTTTATCAAATTAAGAAGCATAGTGTTTGATTTTCTCCAAAACCGTATCTATTACCTGCTGCATTGTAAGGGAAGAAGTGTCAATTACCACAGCATCTTCCGCAGGTTTTAAGGGGCTGACGGCACGGTGGCTGTCCCGGTAATCGCGTTCCTGAATCATTTTTAGAATTTGGTTGTAATCAGCCTTTTGTCCGGCTTCCTTTAACTGCTTGACCCGGCGTTTGGCGCGCTCCTCGGCGGACGCATCTAAATAAAATTTAATTTCCGCATCCGGGAACACCACCGTTCCCACGTCCCGCCCTTCCATTACGATACCGCCGTCCTCGCCTACGTCTCGCATTTTGTCGGTCAGCACGCGGCGGGCTTCGCCGTTGGTGGAAACGCGGCTGGCAACTGCGCCGACTTCTTCTAAATGGAGTTTGTCGCCCAAATATTCGCCGTCCACAAACATTTTAAGTTTGGCATCCGGCTGGCGCATAAATGTAAAACGCAACTGGCGGGCGGCTTCCAACACCGCATCGTGGTCCTCGGGATTAATTTTTTTAGCAAACACCTTATAGGCCAGAGCACGGTACATTTCCCCCGTGCTTAAAAAGCCGTATCCCAAATGTGCGGCCACCGCACACCCCACCGAGGATTTACCCGTTCCGGCGGTACCGTCAATAGCAATTAAATATCCGTTTGTGCGCATACTATTCGTTCACCGCATCCAAACTGCCGCTTACACCGCGGATAGCCAACATAATAGCATCAGGGCTGGTGGCGGCGGACTGGGCCGTTTCCAGGTCAATAGCCCCCTCTTTGTACAAGTGGGCTAATGCTTGGTCAAAAGTATTCATCCCGTAAAATTCACCCTGTTGCATTGCTTTTTGCAAGTCGCTGGGTTTATTTTCCAAAATCAGTTTGCGGACCTGCGGGGTAGAAACTAATATTTCCAAAGCCGGGCGCATACCGGGTTTAACCGTCGGCAATAAGCGTTGGCAGACAATTCCGCGGATAAGTTCGGACAGTTGGAGTCTTACCTGGTCGTGCTGTTCCACCGGGAACGCATCCACCAAGCGCGAAAGCGTCTGTGTTACGTTTACCGTGTGCATAGTACCCAACACCAACTGGCCCGTTTCCGCCGCGCCGACAGCGGCGCGCATTACTTCGGGGTCGCGCAATTCGCCGATTAAAATCACGTCGGGGTCTTGGCGCATAGCCGCGCGCAAAGCCGCCGTATAAGACGGGGTATCCACCCCCAGTTCCAACTGGCTGACAATACAACGGTTGTCCGTGTGCATAAATTCAATAGGGTCTTCAATTGTCAAAATATGTCCGGCGCGGTTTTTATTGATATGGTCAATCATAGCGGCCAAAGTAGATGTCTTACCGGAGCCCGTCATACCCGTTACCAAGATGAGCCCGCGGCGCGTGTTGGACATTTTGCGCAAAATATCTCCCGGCAAACGGAGTTCTTCAAAGGTAGGGATTTTGAGCGGAATATGACGGATAGCCATACAAATTTTGCCCATTTGGCGGAATACGTTAAAGCGGAAACGTCCAAAAGATTTGGCATCCAACGAAAAGTCCACCGCGCTATATTGTTCAAAAATACGGCGTTCGCGTTCGCCCATACAGGCATAGGCCATTTTTTTGACTTCGTCGTTTGGCAAAAAACTGTCATCAATAGGCTTCATCAGCCCGTTCAAGCGCACATACGCGTTGGAATTACCGCGGATATGCAAACCGCTGGCTTTGTTGTCCACTACTGTTCTTAATAAACTTTGTAATCCTACCGCCATATAAGTCTCCTATACTACCGGTTTTTTTTGCGGCGCAAACACGCCGGGATAAGCATAGCATCCTCCGGCTCGGATATTTTGGGTTCATACGAAGTAAACATATCCTCGGCCGCAGGTTTTTTAACAGAAAAAGAAGCCGGCATACCGGCATTGGGAAGCGGCCGGCGCGCGCTGAAAACGCTGGCCTTTTCGGCGCTGAAACCCGTAGCGATAACCGTTACTTTAAACATCCCGTTTAAAGTGGAATCGTACGAGTGTCCGAACATAATAATAGAATCGTTACTGGCGTACTGGCGGATTAAATTCATCACTTCGCCCTGTTCCAAAAGGGTCAAGTTTTCCTCGGCGGAAAAATGGACAATAAACCCTTTTGCGCCGCGGATATCCGCATTTTCCAAAAGCGGCGAAGATATAGCCTGTTTGACGGCCAACAAATGCCGCCCCGGCCCGCTGCCTTCGCCAATGCCGATAAGGGATTTATGGGAGTGGCACATTACCTTGCGGATATCGTTAAAGTCAATGTTCACTTCGCCCGGTTTTGTAATCACTTCGGAAATACCCTTTACAGCCTGCAACAGCACTTCATCCACCATTTTAAACGCATCACGGGAGGAAGTTTCCGGGTCAATATTGGCAAAAAGTTTTTCGTTCGGGACAATAATCATAGAGTCCACATACTTCTGCATTTCTTTAATGCCTTCGTCGGCCTGCTTTTCGCGGACGTATCCCTCAAAATTAAACGGGCGCGTAACAACACCCACCACCAGCAAATCGTCGCCGTAAATTTCCTTGGCAAGTTTGGCTAAATACGGAGCCACACCCGTACCCGTACCGCCGCCCATACCGGCCGTGATAAACAACAAATCACATTGTCCGATAATCAGTTTTAATTTTTCCTTGGATTCCTCGGCTGCTTTTTTCCCCTTTTCCGGGTCGCCGCCGACACCTAATCCCTTGGTGATTTTTTCGCCCACCTGAACCAAATACGGAGCCTGGTTGCGGCGCAAATCCTGCGCATCGGTATTGACGGCAATAAAATCCACGTCTTTAATTCCGGCGTTCACCATATGGTTGATGGCGTTTCCGCCACCGCCGCCGACACCAATTACTTTAATTTTGGCCTTTTTGCTCTCAAACGAGCCGGCCGGCATAAATAAATCTTTCATAAGAAAACGTCCTTAATTACCAAAAATATCCAGCCCTTTGATAAATTTACCAAATTTGCCAAACAGCGAGCCGCCGTTGTCGTACGAACCGGCACCGTAATCGTCATAACCCGGGTTACCCGCCGCGTAAATAACAAGAGCCATAGCGGTACTGTAAAGCGGGTCAAAAAACTGTTCGTCGCTCGTAATCAAATCGCGCTGCACTACACCGCGGCGCACCTCTTTTAAGCCCAAAATGCTTAAACAATGCTCCGTAATACCCGGCATCACGGAACCGCCGCCCGTTACCACGCCCACCACGGGGAAGTTTTTATAGCCGGACGTATCCACCACATGGCCGACTTGCTCAATCAATTCTTCCACGCGCGGTTGGATAATATCAAGCACATAACTCTTTTTGATATTATGCGTACTGCGCCCGTCTAAGGACGGAACGGCAATTTCGCCCTCTTCGTCCAAAAACGTCGGGAACGCCACGCCGTATTTTTCCTTAATTTCGCGGGCATTTTGGCGGCTGGTGTGCAAAAGGCGGGATAAATCGCTTGTAATCAAATCGCACCCGTAGGGGATATCGCGGGAGAATTTTAAAATGCCGTCAATGTAGATACCCACAGACATTGTTTCCCCGCCGAAATCCAATAGCAACGCACCGATTTCCTTTTCCTCTTGCGTAAGCACCGCATCCGCCAACGGCACTAATCCGTAAACCGTATCGTCAATACTATAACCCGGACGCTGAATAGCCTTAGCCAAGTTGTTAATGTGGGTAGAGGAACCCGTAGTAATGTGCACATCAACTTCCAATAGGGAACCTTCCATCCCTTCCGGATTCGTAATGCCTTTTTGTTTATCAATGGCATAGCCCTGGGTAATGACGTTGATAATTTCGTTATCGTTTTTAATGGGCATTGCCTTGGCATTTTCAATCGCCAGTTCCATATCGGCCTGGGTAATTTCTTTATCCATACGGGAAATATTATACGTCCCGTGATTGGAAAAAGATTCCAAATGCGCCCCGCGCACGCCGACGTACAAACTGCCAATTTTTTGGTTGCACTCGCGTTCAATGCTGCTTAAAATATGGGTAACGGCGGCGGAAGTTTCGCGGATATCCGACACCATCCCCCCTTTAATGCCCCGGCACGGAACACTGCGCCCGGCGAGGACCTTTAAGGTATTTGTTTCAAAATCATGTGCGGCGGCGATACAAGTCAACTTTCCACTGCCGACGTCCAGCCCTGTAATAAGATTTGTTTTAGCCATAAAATCCACCTAAAAAAATTTATCTTACTTCTATTATAAAACTTAATGAAACTTCTGTCTTAAAAAAACTTTTCCGTATTCAAAAAATTCAAAATCTAATTGGAGCGGATGCACATATCTGTCGCGCGAAAAGGACATAATCTGCGCCGCACGGGCGGCTTTCTTTTTAAGATTCTTCGCCTCGCCGAAATCAATTAAAGAACCGTCCGGCATATACATTTTAACGGTATTTTCCTTTAAATTCATCCGCAAAAAAGCATAGTCCAATTCTTTTTTTAATTTCAAAGTGCTTTCCACCAAATCAATAAATTCCGGGCTTAACTTATCCGGAACGGCCCCCTCCAATTCCACAAACGGCACCGGGTTTAATACATTGGGTGCAGGGTCCGAATAAACGGTACTGTCGCCGTCAATATATTTGACCGATTCGTCCGGCAGTACAAATTTAGCCACCGGCACACGGTGCTTGGCCGACACGGTCAGTTTTCCGCTTAAAATACCGCGGCTGACAGACACGTCCTTTAACATCGGGTATTTGCGCACGATATCCGCACGCAGGGCGGCGGAATCCTTTAACGAAAAAGCCTTCCCCCGGTACTTGTCCGACAGGCCTGCTAAGCCCTTATTTAACTGCCCGGAAACACCCTCTACGGCAATTTCCTTAGCGTGCCAGTTGGTCCACTGCGCGTGGATTAAAAGTTGATAGGTTTTAGAAACGGCAAACCAGGCCCCTGCGACGAGGCCAAGAACGATAAGCCACAAAAAAAGTTTAAAAAAAAAGGATGACCCTCTCTTTTGCCGAGGGCTGCGTTTTCTGCTTCTTAAAGACGCCGCTTTCGGCCGGTAGTCATTCTTTCTCATAGTAGGTGGAACCAAAAATAAAATGGGCGGAAAGGGAGTTGAACCCTTAAGGACTTTCGTCCATACGGTCCTGAGCCGTACGCGTCTGCCAATTCCGCCACCCGCCCAATTAAGTATATTTTAGAATATTACAGCGAAAAAATCCAGCATTTTATTTTGTATTGCCGCCGCCGGAATTAAAAGCGGATATTATTCTTAAAATGCTGTTCCATTTCGCGGTTTAAATCACGCTTTTTTAAACTTTCGCGCTTGTCAAATAAGTGCTTGCCTTTGGCCACGGCCAATTTGATTTTAGCCCAGCCGTTTTTAAAATACACTTCTACCGGCACCAAGGAATACCCCTTAATTTCGGCCTTGGCAGCCAATTTACGCAGTTCTTTTTTATTTAGCAACAGTTGCCGCGGGCGTGTGGGGTCCAACTCCACCAGGGAGTTAAACTTATACGGCTTCACATGCATATTATACACACGCGCCGTACCGTTTTCCACCCGCACAAAACTGCCCTCCAAACTCAGTTCCTTTTGGCGGACAGATTTTACTTCCGCCCCCAAAAGTGCAAGTCCGGCTTCGTAAGTGTCTTCTATAAAATAATCGTGGTACGCTTTGCGGTTGGAGCAAACGACCAACACAGATTCCTTCTTAGGCATAGATATATCATAGCAAATCCGCACCCCGCAGAAAACCGCCCCCGCCAAAAGTGCTATGATATATGTATGATTATAGATAACGAAAAATTGCAACGCACCTTGGAAAGAGCCAAGTCCCATACGGACGCCGAGGTAGCAGATATTTTGAATAAGGCCCGCCTGTTAAAAGGCATTTCGCTTGAAGAAGCCGCCGTACTGTTAAACATTACGGACAAAAAACTGTTAAATGATTTATTCGCCGCGGCCAAATATGTCAAAGAGGCCATTTACGGCAACCGCATTGTTCTTTTTGCACCGCTGTATATTTCCAACATTTGCACCAACGAGTGCATTTATTGTGCGTTCCGCCGCTCCAATACGCATTTAAAGCGCCACGCCAGCACGCAGGACGAAATCCGCCAGGAAGTTACCGCGCTGTTGCAGCAAGGGCACAAACGTATTTTAATGGTAGCCGGGGAAGCCTATCCCGGTGGTGGTCTGCAATATGTGTACGACAGCATTAAAACCATTTACGACACCCGCTGGAACGGACAAAATATCCGCCGCGTAAACGTAAATATCGCGCCGCTAACGGAACCCGAATTTGAAGAACTGAAAAAGTGCAACATCGGCACTTACCAGTTGTTCCAGGAAACATATCATAAGGAAACTTATGAAAAACTCCACCTGGCGGGAGCCAAAAAGAACTATCAGTTCCGATTGGACGCTATGGACCGCGCGTTACAGGCAGGCATTAACGACGTGGGCATCGGGCCGCTCCTCGGCCTTTATGACCATAAATACGAAATCTTAGCCACCTTGGAACACTCTTGGTATCTGGATAAAACCTACGGCGTGGGTCCGCACACCATTTCTATTCCGCGCATTGAACCCGCCGAAGGCTCTGATTTCAGCCAACACCCGAACGACGTATTAACCGATGACGAATTTAAAAAATGCGTAGCCGTTCTGCGCCTGGCCGTGCCTTACACGGGTATTATTTTGAGCACCCGCGAATCTCCTGAAATGCGCAATGCCTGCCTGGAACTGGGCGTATCGCAGATTTCTGCGGCCTCGTGTGTGAACCCCGGCGGATACTCGTATGACAAGCAAAACGGTAGCCAATTCACCCTGACGGACAGCCGTTCCTTGGCCGAAGTGATTGATGCCGTGGTAGATGCCAAACATATGCCGTCTTTCTGCACCGGCTGTTACCGCTTGGGCCGCGTGGGAAAGGACTTTATGGATATGGCTAAACCCGGGCTGATTAAAACCCACTGTCTGCCCAATGCTATGTTCACATTTGCCGAATACTTGGAAGATTTTGCCCCCGCCCCGTTAAAGGCCAAAGGGTACGCGCTGATTGACAGCACCACCCGGGAAGCCTTTAAAGAGGGAACTTCCGTACGCAAAATGATTGACGAGAATTTAGCCAAAATTAAAGCAGGCAAGCGGGACTTATATTTTTAGTTCTGCTTTACTAATGGTTTATTTTCCCCGCCCTGATGTTTTAGGGCGGGAATTTTTACAAACAAATCTCTGGGTATAAGTCTTTCCAAGCGGGGTTAAACTTATCAATTAATCGCTTTTTCCACGCTCTTTTCCAAAATTTAAGCACCTTTTCCCGCGCTATTGCCTGAACGATATCCGTATAGCACTCATAATATACCAATTTATTTAAGTGATACCGTTCGGTAAAACCGGGTATTATTTTCGTTCGGTGTTCATATACACGCCGGACTAAATTATTCGTAACCCCAATATATAAAACCTGATTGGTAGCATTAGTCAAAATATACACAAAAGACATAAAAAAATTATAACAATAACCCTCCTTTTAACACAAAGATTTATTATTGGCCCTGCGCCAAAGGACTCGGTTATTATAAAATAAAGGACATTTGGAATCCTTGCCAATGCGGAGCGTTCCTGTATCTTGCCGTTTATAAAATTAAGGGTCATTCTGGAAGGTTTCTGTCCAGAATCTGTCGCTTTCCTTATTTTAATAACAACAGATCCTGGACTACAACTTTCCAGGATGACAACAAAACAACAAAAACACCCACGGACAATGTGGGCCGCGAGCCTATCGGATGACGGTAAAACAGAACCAATAAGCCCATATCAAAACTCTATGAGTGTGCACCAAGAACAAATAACCAAAGTATAAACTACTTACTTTGGAATTATTATCGCAAGAAATCCTGCCGTTTATAAAGTGAGGGTCATTCTGGAAGGCTTCTGTCCAGAATCTGTCGTTTTCCTTATTTTAATAACAGCAGATCCTGGACTACAACTTTCCAGGATGACGACGAAACAACCAAAACACCCACGGACAATGTAGGCCGCCACCCCTACCGAAATAACGACAAAACAACAAAATACCCAGCAAAAAGCCCCGCCACGAGGGCGGGGCTTACAACAAAACTATCAGTAGTCAGTTAAGTTAGAACTTAATCAGCATACCCAACTGGCCAACGGTATTGTCTTTTGTATCTTGATTCTTTCTGCCAAAGGTATCGCTTTCGGCATTGCTGTATTTAGCATAACCGATACCGGCAAAGAGTTGGACATAGTCGTTGTGGTTGTATTTGGCCACCAAGTCGGCTTCCCAAGTGGAGGAGTCTTTGGCGGTGCGGTCTTGGAAGGAGAAACCGTCCAAGGAGAACACAAACTTGTTCCACACATAGTCCATACCCACATTGAACATTCTCACACCATCAGCAGAGTATTCAGCAAAGGAATCACCGTGACCCGCTAATGCGTGGCCGATAGCCAAACCGGGGTAGTAGTTACCAAACGGAGAAACTACACCTTTGGCATAGTAGAAGGCCGCTCTGGGAGTGATTACGTCCATATTCAGGGCCGCATCCACTTTCACCATATACGGAGAGTTATGGCCTTCTCTAAACAGTCTGTTGGCTTCGTAACCGCGGGCATATTCCGCGCTTAACGTAGCGGCTTCGGGCGCAAAGGTGGCTTTGGCACCATAGAAACCTTCGTGTCTCTTTTCGGTGGCAGCATCATATTTGCTGTTCATAAAATCATAACCGTAAACTTGGGCGGTCAAGGTATCGGTGAGGTTCAGTTTCAAATCCAAGCCGTACACGGTGACGTCATCGGTCTGTACACCAGCATTATCGTAGGTAACCAATTTACCGGCGAGCATCGTGAAGGTTTTAAAATCGTCGCTATAAACCAGTTTAGCGCCGTCCAAAGACGGGGCTTTGTTCATACCGAACACATAGTGGTTGGGGCCGAAATACATAACGGCGCTGTCTTCGTCGCCATAGAATTGGCGGCCGACCGTGGCTTCCAAGCAGCAGAACAGGTTGGAAAGCACCACATTGGCTTCGGCCAAGCGGACTTCGTCCCAATAGTTCTGTACGGTGTTGCCTTCGGTACCGCTCAACCAAGCGTCGTTATATTGAAACAGCACATTGGCTCTTACGTCTTCCACTAAATCAGCGGACAAACCAGCCAACACGCGGAAATTCGTGCCGGATTTATACATATTGCCTTTATCGTGGCGGGCATCAGAGGCAATCGTCTGGATTTCACCTTTGAGGTCCACGTTTTTGAGCACTTCTGCACTTGCCGTAACAGGCCACGCCATAGTCATAGCCAAAAGCAAGCCTAGTAGTTTCTTCATTAGATACTCCTCCTGTATAATTTTTACTACCCTACCTTTTTATTAAACTCTTTTCTTTACGCTTTGGCAACTCCTTTTTTATTTTCCGCTTGACTTATAGAATAAATACTTTGTATTATGCCCCCCTTTTGACAAGGGTAGAGGAAATGAGGAATGCTAGGCTCTTTCACCCTCCCGGAGTGGTTGGCGGCAACAGCGATAACAACAGGCTGAAACCACAAAAAAATCCCGCACTTGCCTATACTGCACAAGCGCGGGACAAATTTTCTACTTGTCCGGATTAGGCCCAAAGCGAAAGTTTGGTAACCTTATCGGAGCGTCTTACTTTGGGTTCGCCCACCAGTTCCTGGATATACGCTTCGCAAACGTAAATCTTGGTGCCGGGGAACAAATGCCCGCCGATAGCATTGTAATCTTTGCCGCACATCACCACGTGCGCGTGCACCTGGGGGCGGTTATCCTGGATGCTGATATTGCCCGTAAGAGACATCAGTTCCATTTCTTCGTTGATTACTTTTTTATCGTATTTCTTTTTGGATTGGTCATATACGCCGACCGTCGCGTTAGACACCGAGCCCATTACGCTTACGATACCGCATTTTACTTGGTTATCGTGGCAAAAATCGGCCAAGGTTTCCAACAAATCTTTTCCCTTCGGGAGTTTAAATAAATACGTCCGTCCGGTTAAATAAGGTTTTTCTTCTGCCATTTTCATCTCCTATAAATATGTTAAAGCCACTCTTGGGCTTGCGCCAAATCGTGCGCGTAATTTTTTAATGCCGCCAACAGGGAGTTTCCGTCCAACCCGGCTTCTTCATAAACTTTGTCCGCCGAACCGCTGGATAAAAATTCGCCTTTTTTATGCGGATAGAGCGAGTGTGCGCGGCCGGCCACGCTATTTAACCAGCAATCAAGCGTCGGGAGGGTAAAGTCCGTAATTCCTATTGCCGTACGCAACATTTCGGGCGGCAAGATTTTATCCTGCTCTTCTTTCGGCAACGCTTCAAACAGTTCGCGGCTGGCTACATACAGCACATTTAAGTCAGGCCCGCCCGCGTTTAAGGCAGGCAACACCTTTTCTACCACAATGCGGCCTACACCCGCGCCTTGCACAATTACCGTACCGGCGGCCTTGCCTTTGGCGCGGCGCAAATAATACACACCGTTTACAGCCTTAATAGCCGGGTCGGCCCCCAAGGCCTCGCGGTCCATTAACGCATAAGACGGGCGCACCACAAACGGAGCAAACACGGCCGGGCGCAAAGATAAAGCGCGCACCGTAAGCGGCCAAATTTCATCAACTTCCAAAGGTGTAATGGTGATACAGGCTCCTTTGGGGAAATTATCCTGTACCAGTTGCAGAGATTGCGGGTCGGCGTGAGTCGGGCCGTCCTCACCGGTGGGCACACTGGCGTGTCCGTTAAACATAATAAAAGTGTTGGGGTTCACGCCTGCTTCGCGCGCGCTTTGTACCCCGATGGCGTGCAAGCGGGCCGCCACGTGTTCAAAGGCCAAGAACGCACCATACGAAGCAGATACGCCCACGTGTTTTCCAAAGGCGGAAATACCCGTGCAAAGGGCGGCCATACCGTCCTCGCAAATGCCGCCGCCGGACAAACGGCGCGAAAGCGGATTTGTCTGCGTGTTAAAATTGCCCGCCGGGAAATCCTTGGCAATCGCCGCGGCCCCCGTAGAGCCGTATAAATCAGCAGAGGCCGTCAAAATCGTACCGCCCGTATGTTTATTTAAATAGGCTAACACCGCCCCCAACACACTGCGGGTAGTATAAGATTTTCCTTTTTCAAACACAAATTCCGCCGGAATTTCCCCTTCGTGGAATTTGGTGTAAAGGTCCTGGCAGTTCCCCAAGTCCGCACGGACGGCACGGTTTTTGGCTGCCAATTTTTGACCGGCGGCTTTTAACTGCGCCGCGCCAAAGGCGGCTACCGTTTTATCCGCTTCTAACGCACGGCGAACGGTCAACAAACTGTCCCAATAGTATTTTCCCACATTTTCAGCCGTTTTATCCCCCTCAAAGTGCGGAAATTTAACATTAAAGGTGTTTTCAAACTCTTCCAAAGATTTATAAAACCCTTCGGAAGCGAATTTATGACCGGAACCGTGGGAAGCCTTGCCCTCAATGCCGTAGTGCCATCCTTTTACGGTGCGATAGACAATCGCCGTGGGCTGGTGGTTTTTGATTTCTTCCGCCAGTTTGTGCGCAATATGAATTTGGTTGTAATCGTGTCCGTCCGGCACGCGGATGACGTTAAAATCGTGGATATAGAAAAATTCCATCGGGTTCCACTGCACATAGTCGCCGGGGTGTTCTCCGTCGGAAGTAACACGTTCGCTTTCAATAGAGGCTTCGTTCCAGTCAATATGAAAAACCGTGTTTTTTAACTGTGCCGTAGCAGCCATACCCGCTACCTCGCTCACGCGCCCGGCCGTTAAACCGCCTTCCCCTTCCACAATATGCACTACGGGGCAATTTTCGCCGTAGGCATCTGCCGCCGCAAGCGCAAGCCCGACAGCCGAGCCGTCGCCCACGCCGCTCGCGCCCGTAGAGGTACGCACAAACGGAACAAGCGGTTCCGGGTGGCCGCCCAAGGCTTTGGAGTGGAATTTTTTAAAAAGAGGAGTTCCCTGCACTTTGGGGTGGCGGAAGCCGAGCAAATCTTCCAAGCGCAGTTGTTCCTTGTCGCTCGCGGGCAACAGTTCCGGTGCCGCAATACGCGCACACTCGTTGCGCAAGGCCCACATAGCATACAGGCCCAAGGCTTTATGGCCCGCCGCATAAGAAATAATATCGGCTTCGTCCTTGTGCGGATGCGTGATATCGTAAGCCATATCTTTATATAAAAGGTGTTCTACAAACCGCCCGCTGGAAATACTGCCCCCCGGGTGGCCGGAAGTGGGCACATAGTTATATAAAAGGGAAACCAGTGCGCGGTAGGCTACATCTAAACGCGACAGGGATTTTTTATCCTCCTCGCTTATTTGGTAAGCGGGGTTATTCAAATAATCTGTTACGTCCAAAAAAACGGCTCTTTTTTTGCCTAATTGAAATGTACTCATAATCTATCCTCCGGCCTATACTTTCAGGCCGTTCTGCCCCGCCCAATACGCCAGGCGGAACGTATTTTCCAGGTCTTGTTTGCTGATAATTTCCACATTGGAGTGGATATTGCGTGTGGGTACTGATAATCCGCAAGTGAGTACACCCGTTTTTGACAAGTGCACCGCGCCTGCATCATTTCCGCCGCGGGGTGCCACGCGCACCTGCCGGCGGATATTGTGTGTATCACAAATCTGTTTGAGTTCGTTCAATAAATTTTCGGGCGTAATCGTTCGCGCATCCAGGGCCGTAAGCCCCACACCGCCGCCCAACGAACAAATATAATCTTGCGGCGCACAGCCGGGGATATCGGCCGCACCCGTAGTATCTAAACACAAGGCGACATCCGCCTTTACGCCATAAGCGGCCGTAGTAGCCCCGCGCAAGCCGACTTCCTCTTGCACCGTAAAAACGGCATATACATTATAAAAGGGATTTTTTAAGGCACGCACCACTTCGGCCAGGACAAATACACCCGCCCGGTTATCCAAAGCCTTGGCAGAAATTTTACCGTCGCCAAATTCCTCGTAACTGCGGTCCAATACCGCCCAATCGCCGGGTTCCACGCGTTTTTTGACCTCGTCGGCCGGCAGCCCCAAGTCAATAAAAAGTTCTTTTATGCCTACCGCCTTGCCGCGGTCTGCCTCGGTGGTGATGTGCGCGGGTTTGGTACCGATGATGCCGAGCAACGCGCCCGACTTGGTTTGTACGCGCACGCGCTGGGCCAAAAGCGTGCGGGGGTCAATTCCCCCCACTGTTACAAAGCGCAGAAAACCGCGCTCGTCCACAAAGTGAATCATCAGGCCCACTTCGTCCATATGCGCACAAAAAAGCAAATTTTTGTCTGAGGTTCCTTTTTTAAAAACAATTAAATTACCCAATGTATCAGTGCTGATTTCGTCCGCCGAATCTTTCAGCAGGTTTTTTAGATATTCCCGTACGGCGGTTTCACGTCCGGACACGCCGGGCAGTTCGGTCAAGGTTTTAAGAATAGAAAAATCTAATTTTGCGTCCATTTTTACTCACTTTTAGGCAGTTAAGGTATCTACATTATACCCACAAAGGTATTTTTTTGCAAGTTTTTCCGTCGGTTTCCCCGCCAACCGCACCGCGTAAATACACTAGACGCGGCAACTAATCCAATTCCGCCGCCCCACAAAACGCAAAAAATAGTAAAATATTTAAGACAGAAATATTTTTTAGGAGGATGTCCAATGACCGTTTCTTATAAAGAACTGGGTCTGGTAAACACCAGACAGATGTTCAAAGACGCTATGGCTGGCGGTTATGCCATTCCGGCTTACAACTTTAACAATATGGAACAGTTGCAAGCGATTGTTACCGCTTGTGTACAGACCGGCTCCCCGGTAATCTTGCAGGTTTCCAAAGGCGCCCGCCAATATGCCAACTCCACGCTCTTGCGTTGGATGGCCCGCGGTGCGGTGGAAATGATGAACGAAATCGGCAAACCGGTTCCGCTCTGCTTGCACTTGGACCACGGCGATTCCTTTGAATTGTGCAAAGACTGCATTGACAATGGTTTCTCTTCCGTAATGATTGATGGCTCTCACTTGCCGTATGAAGAAAACGTAGCCTTGACCAAAAAGGTTGTGGAATATGCCCACCAGCACGACGTAACCGTAGAAGGCGAACTCGGCGTGTTGGCCGGTATTGAAGACGAAGTCTCCGCCGAACACCACACCTACACCGACCCCGCCCAAGTGGAAGACTTTGTAAAACGCACCGGGGTAGATTCTTTGGCTATTTCTATCGGTACTTCTCACGGTGCTTATAAATTTAAAGTACAGCCCGGTGAAAAATTGCCCGAACTGCGCTTTGACATCTTGGAAGAAGTTTCTAAACGCTTGCCCGGTTTCCCGATTGTATTGCACGGTTCTTCCAGCGTTCCGCAATGGGCCGTCAAACAAATCAACGAGTACGGCGGCAAATTGGAAAACACCGCCGGCGTGCCCGAAGAACAACTGCGCAAAGCCGCCAAAATGGCTGTGTGCAAAATCAATGTGGACTCCGACGGCCGCTTGGTAATGACCGCCACCATCCGCAAAATCTTCGCCACCAAACCCAGCGAATTTGACCCGCGCAAATACTTGGGCCCGGCCCGCGAAGAACTTATTAAAATGTATGCCGAAAAGAACCAGAACGTCTTTGGTTCCGCCGGCCGCGTTAAATAAGCAACTTGTTTTAATGTAAAAAGCCCCCGGTTTAATGCCGGGGGTTTTTTTACGGATAGATTTTCTTGCAAAGGCCAGTAAATAGATTAGGGGAGTGCTTTATCTATAACTGTTGGTGTAAATACTTATATTGGCACGGCCTTAGTTCCGGCGTGTTTGCTTCCATATTTTAAACCCAATAATAAATGGAACACAATGCGTTTGGTAAATTAAGATTTTTCATTTACTTCGGTCTGCTTTTCCACGCGGTTTGCATAGATGTTAAATAACAGTTTAAATCCTGTTAGATGTCTTGTGTCCTGCTCGTAAGTCAACAGGGCAATATAAACCGATTCATTGGCGTATTTTTTATACGAATCCACTTCGCCCATTAATTTCGGGTCAACTGAAATGACGGCAATATACCGCTGGTTATCCTTTTGTTCAACGGAACAGGTATAGGTTTTAAATGGGGTTATATTTTTTTGAGAAACGTTTTTTACAACAGGGCTCAATTGGCATTGGGATAAATAGGGAAAAAAATTCGCCACTTGGGGATTAGACTGAAAATACCTCGCAAGAATTTGGTGTGCCGCAGCCTCGGTGCTTAAATCGGGCATAGGCTTATTAGATTGGCAAGCCGCTAATAAGAGAAGTGCCCCCCCTAAGTAAAAAAATTTTTTCATATTGTATTACCTGTCCATAATTATAAGAAAAGCACCCTGGCACTATACCAGGGCACTTTTCCGTAAAAGAATTATTTATTTGCCACAGGGGGAAACTAATTCGCTGATAGACAATACACCTAATAAATAACTATTGGTGCAGACTTTTTTTCCGCCCACGGTACCGCGGGTACCCATGCAGGCAGCCATAAAAACACACGCCATCATTAATAATACGATTTTTTTCATATATACAACCTCAGGATTATATAGAATAAAGGTAAAAAAATACCTTCGTTTTATTGTATATTTTTTTCACGAATATCACAATTCGGCTGCGGCTGTTAAAACATACCGTTGAAAAAAAGAGATAAACCCTATACCGAATCTAACTGATTAAACCGTCGGTATTTGTCTGAACAAAGGGTAACTCTTATTCTTCTACTTTTGGCGTGGTGCGGGCCCACTCTTCTGCTTCCGGCCCCCATTTATCCTTTACTGCTTGCGGAATTTTGAATAAAAGACTCGTGCACTTGGCCGAAACGGTGCCGTCTGGCAAAATAATTTCGCCCTCCACTTGCGCGCGGGAACCGCCGTCCCGTATGACGCGTCCTACGGCTTTTAGCGGAGTATTTGTAGGTGTATTGTGTTTGTACACCACTTCCATTTTTAGCGTAACCATCAACCGGTTGAAATCGTTATCCAGCAAAATGGCGCGTCCGGAAGTTTCGTCCAAAATGGTGGCAATAATGCCGCCGTGTACCGTGCCGGGATAAGAGCAATAATCGTCGGATAGGGTGAAAGTGGTTTCAATTTGTTTGTTTTCGTAATCGTTGAACCACTCCAATTTCAAACCTATGGGGTTGTTTTTACCGCAGGCAAAACAACGCAAAGAAGTAGGTTGGCGTAATTTTTTCATAAGTGTTCTCCTAACTTTTATTATACTTTTTTGCTAAACTAATTTTATGCCAAACATAGAAACTGAATTTAAGTGAGAGAGCAATTCTCCCCGCGCGTTTGCCAAGGTACTTTCGGCGGTTTTGCAAGTCCCGTCGGTGAGCCTTTCCGCGCCCCGGGTTTTGCATATTTGCGATACGTATTTAGATACTCCGGAACGCTTTTTTGAGCAAAATAAAATTGCTTTCCGTGTGCGGAATACAGACGGCAAGTGGGAGGCTACCTACAAAACCCGCACGGAAGTAACAAACGGCCGAGCCGTCCGGCGCGAAGAATCTTTGCCGTTGCCGGGCATCAAAAATTTGGCGCAGGCACTAGCGTTTTTGGCAGATAAAAAAGTGTGGGAGCATTTGCCTTTAACCGGGTTAAAGATGCTCTTTGCGCTCCGGAATAAACGGACTTCGTATGATATTCTTTTTAATGGCGTGGAAGCGGAACTTTCGCTGGATAATTTTATGATTTGCGTGTGCGGCAGGCGCGTGCTGATGAAAGAGGCTGAACTGGAATTAAAAAAGGGGCAACCTGATACATTGGACGAACTGGCACGCCAAATTACGCAGGCTTCCGGTTTGGCTTATGCCCGTGTGTCCAAAGTGAAAACGGCCCTCGCCCTGTTGGCCTTGTGGGGGGATAAATGACAGTTTTTTTTGCATTACTGTTTAGTTTGGTGGTTCCCGGTGCGGGGCAGATTTTTACCGGGCACTACGGCGAGGGAATTGCGTTAGGTTTACTGTTTGCTCTTGGCAAAAGCGTGCTTTTGCCGCTTGTTTTGCGGGTATTTAAAGTGGAGTCTTTAAAGCGTACGTTGCAGATTTTTTACGCTTGTAACTGGTGTTATATTTTGCTAATTTCCTATGCGGTTTGCTCTGCGGTTTGGCACGGTTTTTACGCGCAACAAACGCACGTGTGGTATGCGTTTTTATTTGCTTTGGCTGTTTCTTTGGGGTACCGCAATACGCTAAATGCGTTTGTTTTTACGGCCCTTTGCGGGCGCACGGGCGTATATAGCATTTTGCGCCAGAAAAAGCAATCTCAGACGGAAAAATGAGAAAAATAAGCGCTTGATTTTTTTAAAAAAATTATTTTACGACGAGAAAATGTTTGCATTTTAAAATAATTTGTGCTATGATTTTTATGAGGTTAAAACTAATTGTCTCGGGAGAGAAAAATGGCTGTTAAAAAAACCGTGAAAAAGGCTGCCGCTAAAAAGCCAGCCGCCAAAAAAGTAGCCGTTAAAAAGGCCGCAGTAAAAACACCTGCTAAAAAGGTTTGCAAAAAAGCCTGCTGTGCCAAAAAAGCCTGTGCAAAGAAAACCGTGAAGAAAGTAGCCGTCAAAAAGGCAGCAATCAAAAAAACCGCCGTTAAAAAAGCGGCAGTAAAGAAAACCGTGAAAAAGGTTGCTGTTAAAAAGACTGCTAAAAAAGTAACCGTAAAGAAAGCCGCCGCCAAGAAACCGGCTGCTAAAAAAACGGTAAAAAAAGCAACAAAACGAAAATAATTTAAGTTCCAACCAAAAGGCCGGAGGGCAGCAACTCTCCGGCCTTTGCTTTTATACAATAAAAATTCCCCGGCTCTAACCGGGGAATTTTTATTGGCACAAATGAGGTTATTTAATATTGTAGAACTTGGCGACGATATCCCAGGCTTCTTCGGCGGTTTCCACCGTGGCGCAGGATTCGGCTTCTTCGGGCGAAATTACGCCGTAGGAGGCCAAGCCCGGAATATTGACTACCGTATTCCAGAACTCTTTGCCGACCAAGACTATCGGGATTTCCTGTTTTTTGCCTGTTTTAACGAGTGTTAAAATTTCAAACAGTTCATCAAACGTGCCGAACCCGCCGGGGAACACGACAAAGGCTTTTGCGCGCATCACTAAATGCAGTTTGCGGATAGCAAAATAGTGGAACAAAAATGCCAAATTTTTGGTAATGTACGGATTGGGATGTTGCTCGTGCGGCAGAGTAATGTTCATCCCGATACTTCTCCCTCCGTTTTCAAAGGCTCCGCGGTTGGCGGCTTCCATTAAGCCCGGCCCGCCGCCCGTTACTACGGCAAAACGGTCTCCTGCGCGTTGTACGACAATTTTGGCAAATTTGCGTGCTTCGTCGTAATATTTGGAGAGTTTGGCTAACCCTTCCGCTTCGTACACGCGGTTTTGCAAATGCTTGTCAGACGGATTTTTTGAAAGGGCTTCTTGGGCTGCTTTGAGTTTAGCGGCGGCATCTTTTTCCTCGCGCACGCGCGCACTGCCAAAGCAAACTACCGTGTCCGTTACGTTGAAATGGCGAAGGTAAAGTTCCGGTTTCATTACCTCTAATTCCATACGCACGGGGCGCATAATGTCTTTCTTTAAAAGCGCAATATCTTCATACGCTTTGATATAAGAATCTTCGTGTTCAATGGCCTGTTGTTCTTTGGTAGTCATAAAGTCCTCACTTTATCCATTTTAAGATATGGTCCGTCATTTGTCCGGCATTAAGGCCCAACTTGTCAAACAAGTTAGCCACTTTGCCGTGCTCTACAAATTCGTCGCCGATTCCCAGGCGAAGAAGTTTAAAATTAGCCTGTTTGTCGGCCAGATATTCGGCTACTGCCGAGCCAAAACCGCCCGCAAGCATATTATCCTCTACGGTAACCAGATGTTTGGAAACTTTTAAGGCTTCATCAATAATTTGGGTGTCCAGCGGTTTTACAAAGCGCATATTGACGACACCACAGTCAATTTTATGCTTTTTGAGCGCTTCTGCCGCCGCCAGCGCGGGGTGAACGCGGTTGCCGATAGCCAAAATAGTGGCATCTTTTCCCTTTTTAAGCCACACACCCTTGCCGATAGGCAAGTCCTGGGGTTCGTCATCTAATTTTACGCCGAAACCCGTTCCGCGCGGGTAGCGCAGGACGAAGGGGGCTTTTGCGTCAAAGGCGGTTTTAAGCATATGCTGCATTTCGTTTTCGTCCGCCGGTGCGGCCAAAATCAAATTCGGGATATCACGCAGAAAACTTAAATCAAACACTCCGTGATGTGTGGGACCGTCTTCCCCTACCAATCCGGCGCGGTCAAGCGCAAACACAACAGGCAGTTTTTGCAAGCAGATATCGTGTAAAATTTGGTCGTAGCAACGCTGGGCAAAGGTGGAGTAGAGGGCCACCACTGGCTTTACGCCCCCAGCCGCCAGGCCGGCCGCAAAGGTGGCTGCATGTTCCTCGGCGATTCCAACGTCAAAATAGCGGGAGGGAAATTTATCGCGGAACGCATCTAATCCCGTTCCCTCGGGCATAGCAGCGGTAATAGCGGCAATGGACGTGTCCTTTTCCGCCAGTTTCAAGAGAGCATCGGAAAATGCTTTTGTAAACGTCAGCGCAGAAGATTTCCCTAAGGAATCACCCGTTTCCACGTCAAAGATACCAATGCCGTGAAACTTGGTCGGTTTTTCTTCGGCGGGTTTATATCCCTTGCCTTTTTTGGTAACGACGTGCAACATTACCGGGCCTTTTACATCTTTTAAATTTTCCAGCACTTCAATCATTTCGTTGATATCGTTGCCGTTTACAGGGCCGAAATAGCGGAAGCCCATTTCCTCAAACAAGGTGCCCGGAAACAGAATAGAACGCGCCCGTTTGGCAAGTTTAGCGGCATTATTGCCCAGTTCGTCAAAGCGTTTTAAAAAGTTGGTGGCTTTTTCTTCGGCCAATTGCATATATTTGGTGGTCAGCAGTTTGGTAAGAGCCTTGCCCAGCGCGCCCACGCGCTTGGAGATAAACATTTGGTTATCATTTAGAATAACCAACATATCGGTACGCAAAAGACCCGCGTTTTGCATGGCTTCATACGCCATACCGCCCGTTAAACAGCCGTCGCCCACTACCGCAACAACTTTGTTTTTTTCCTTGCGTTGGTCGCGTGCGATAGCCAAGCCCAGCGCGGCGGAAATAGCCGTGGAAGCGTGTCCCGCACCGAAAGTGTCGTATTCGCTTTCTGTACGTTTGGGGAATCCGCTCAGACCGTTTTGCGTGCGGATAGTGGCAAATTCCTTTTGGCGGCCCGTGAGCAACTTGTGCGCATAGGCCTGGTGGCCGGTGTCAAACACAATTTTATCTTCGGGCGTGTTGAAAACATAGTGTAACGCAGTTATAATTTCCACCGCACCTAAACTGGAACCCAAATGACCGCCGTTATGGCTGGCGGTATCTATAATCACTTGGCGTAATTCCTCGCATAGCGTGGGGAGAAGTTCCTTTTTAATCAGGCGCAAATCGCGCGGATTTTGAATACTGGGGAGAACTTTCATATTACTCCTTAATAGGTTCTTGTTTTGAAAAATTCCGCCATTTCATACAGCGGCCACAGATTTTTCTTTTTAACATTTTTGAGGGAATTAAGCGCCTTTTGCGCATTGGCAATAAGCAACTGCGCGTGCTTGCGGCTGCCTTCCAAGCCGTAAAGGCTGACAAAGGTCAGTTTACCGTTTTCCTTATCGCTGTTGGATTTACCCAGTTGTTTAGCCGAGGCCGTAACATCCAAAATATCATCTACAATTTGGAACACCAAACCAATGCAGTTGGCGTATTTTTTAATGAGGGTTAAATCGCTGCCTTTGGCTCCGGCCAATAATGCCCCCGTTTCCACACTGCCGCGGATTAAAGCACCCGTTTTGTTGGCGTGGATGTAATTCAAAATGGTTTCGGGAGTGGTTTCTTTGACGGTAGCGGGAAGCATAAAATAGTGCAGGGACTTATCTGCAAGCGGTTTAGAAATTTTGCGGATTTTGTCCGCTCTTGTGCTGGCGGCATCGGCCGCACCCATCCCTTCGGCATACACATCGGCCACCTGCCCGCCGACCATACCCGAGGCGCCGGCACAGTTGGCAAAATTCATTAAAGCGTTTAACGTATTTTCTGCGCCGATGGCTTTGACTTTGCCGTTTTGCGCAAAAACTTCAAACACATATGTTAAAAGCGCATCCCCGGCCAATAAAGAAAGGTCCTCTCCAAATACTTTGTGGTTGGTGGGCTTGCCGCGGCGCAGTGAATCGTTATCCATAGAAGGCAAATCGTCGTGGATTAAAGAATAGGTGTGCAACATTTCCACGGCGCAGGCGGCGGGCATAACGTCTGCCGCTTTTTTGCCAAAGGCTTCGGCGGTGGCCATAAGCAAAATCGGGCGTACGCGTTTGCCGCCGGCTTCCAAAGAGTAATCCATGGCGTCGGTCAAAATTTTAGGAGAGTTTTTAATTTTAGAAATATATTTGGAAAGATTTTTTTCCACTAACTTGGCACGGTCTTTTAAGTACACGTCAAACTTATTCATAGTAATAACCTCTCGGTACGGACTTTATCTTATTATACCTTATATTGAGCCTGCCGCACGGACAGCAAGCGGGGAAAAATATTATAATTCCTATTATGGTAAAAGTAAACAGGCCGCATATCGGCATTTTTGGAAAAATGAACGTGGGCAAAAGTTCTCTTATTAATGCCTTGACGGGACAAGAGGTTTCCGTCGTGGCCGCCCACCCGGGTACGACGACGGACCCCGTTAAGAAGATTATTGAAATTTTGGGCATAGGCCCGGTAACTTTGGTGGATACCGCCGGGATAGACGATTCTTCCGCCTTGGGGGCCCAGCGTGTCCGCCGCACCAACGAAGCCTTGGACCAGGTAGATTTGGCTATTTTGGTGTTTGCAGATGATTTTAATTCGTACGACCAAAGTTTAATGGAAACCTTTCAGGCGCGCAGCGTGCCTTTTTTTGTGGTGCATAACAAGTGCGATTTGTATGCAACAAATACGGAAATTAAGGGCGCTGATGTGGTGGATTTTTCGTGCAAGGAACCGCATCTGCCTATCCTGTTGGATATGATTAAAAAGCATCTGCCCAAGAGTGCCTATTCCCAAGATGTTCTGTTAGATGATTATGTGGAACGCGGGGACGAAGTAGTGCTGGTAATTCCGATTGACGCGTCCGCCCCCGAGGGCCGCCTTATTTTGCCGCAGGTGCAGACGATACGCAACCTGTTGGATATCGGCGCGGCGGCGGTGTGCTTAAAGGACACCGAGTTGCGTGAATATTTGCGTTTGCATACCCCCAAACTGGTGGTAACGGATTCACAGGCGTTTAAATACGTCAGTTCCGTAGTGCCGCCTAATATCCCGCTGACGAGTTTCAGCATTTTATTTTCGCGCTTAAAAGGTGATTTTGAGGCCTATTTAAAGGGCACGCGCGCGATTGATACCTTGCAGGATGGCGATAAGGTGCTGATTTTGGAATCTTGTTCACATAGTGTGAACAAGTGTGATGATATTGGCCGCACGAAAATTCCCAACTGGTTGCAAAAATATACGGGTAAAAAATTGCAGTTTACTGTGGTGGCTAATTTAGATGCCTTGCCAGATGATGCGGAAACGTACAAATTAGCAATTCAATGCGGCGGGTGTATGGTAACGCGAACGCAAATTATGCGCCGCTTGAATATATTAAAGGAAAAGGGTGTTTCACTTTCCAATTACGGGTTAGCAATAGCCTATTGCAATGGTATTTTTGACCGCGTAACGGAAATATTTAGGAAACAGGACCAATAAATGTTGCCTGTAAACGATTAGATAAAAAGCGTTTTGTCCTAATCGTTACTCTTGCAACTTTAATTCGCAATTTTAGAAAAATAGTTGAAGTTGCGCTATATTTTTGCTAAAATAAGAACTGTCCTAGTTAAGGATATTTCAATTTTCGGATCGGTAGCTTAGTTGGTAGAGCGCCTGCTTTACACGCAGGAGGTCAGGGGTTCGAGTCCCTTCCGGTCCACCATTTGAAAAGACACCTCACGCGAGGTGTCTTTTTTGTTGCCCTGTTTTTCTCACTTCCGACGGTGTGCGGCTAGGATTTTCATCCATACAGGTTTTAGAGTGGTATTTATAGAGACAAACAAGGCCCGTTTCCGAGCCTTGTTCTCTAACGGGGAAATCAAGAGGATCCGAAAAAACCTATTATATTCCTATATAGATTGAAATGATAAATTCTTGCTATACTAACATTATGAAAGTTATTGATAATGCCAACTTAATGACAGAATGGGATTGGGACGCCAACAATAAAGAAGGGCTGAATCCAACCATTTTGTCATTGGGAAGCAATAAAAAAGCTCATTGGGTGTGTAGCAAGGGACATAAATGGAAAACTACTATACATGGGCGAAGTTATGGAGGATATGGTTGCCCTTATTGTTCCAATCAAAAAATACTTTCTGGATATAATGACTTATCCACTACGCACCCTCATCTGTTAAAAGACTGGGATTATCAAAAAAATATATTAAAACCAAATGAAGTTACAGCTCGATCAAATAGAAAAGTATGGTGGATATGCAACAAAGGGCATAGCTATGAAGCCACAACCGCAAAAAAAACAGATGGCCAAGGTTGTCCGTATTGTTCAAACAAGAAAGTGCTAAAGGGGTATAATGACTTATCCACCACCCATCCTGATCTTGCAAAAGAATGGCATCCAACGGAAAATGGAGCATTAAAGCCAACAGATGTTGTTGCAGGGAGTGCTAAAAAGGTTTGGTGGATGTGTCTAAAAGGACATGAATATCAAGCCAAAGTATGCGCCAGATCAATTTTGCATAATGGTTGCTCCAAATGTAAAGAAGGAAACCAAACTTCATTTCCAGAACAAGCCATATATTATTATGTCAAACAAGTTTTCCCTGATGCCATAAATAGGTATAGAGATATCT
This sequence comes from Candidatus Avelusimicrobium fimicolum, assembly GCF_021632165.1. NCBI lineage: Bacteria > Pseudomonadati > Elusimicrobiota > Elusimicrobia > Elusimicrobiales > Elusimicrobiaceae > Candidatus Avelusimicrobium > Candidatus Avelusimicrobium fimicolum. The sequence continues at coordinate 4,860 of NZ_JAJWTS010000017.1, read as the reverse complement.
TTGACAACGGTATGGAATTGGATATATTTATACCTTCAAAAAGAGTTGCCATTGAGTATGATGGTTCTTTTTATCATAAGAAAGAACGATCCTTAAAGAGGGAAAAGATTAAATATAATATCTGCCAACACCACCAAATTAAACTTATCCGTATATGTGCCAAAGATAATTCCGATATTTTTAATTTTACTTCAGATTATACTTTTATCGAGAAAACTTTAGATGACTGCGATAATACTAAAGGGCTTGATAAAATTATTAGGGAATTACTCTATATGCTAGAATCCGATTTTGGTTGGAATCCACGAAAACAGTATATACGATGTAATGACATGTTCATTCGGAAAATATCGGTAAATGTAGATATTGAAAAAGATCGGTATAAAATTAATACATACAGAGAAAACGCTACCATCAAAAGATCTTTGTCTAACATGAGACCCGATTTAGCAGAAGAATGGGATTATGAGAAAAATCAAGGATTAACCCCAGGAATGTTTTCGGCAGGATCACATGAAGAAGTTTGGTGGATATGTAAAAAATGCGGAACATCATATAAAAAGACCATTCGCACTAGGAATAAATTAAAAACGACCTGCCCCCGATGCAATATTAAGTGTAAGTCTAAACAGTATAAGCTATACATGTGCGAGATAAATACATCTAAAATATTGGAACAATTTGATTCCATTGCAGAAGCTGCAAGAAAAACTGGAATCTGCGCCTCTAATATCGCCGGAGCTTGCCGAGGTAACCGAAAAACCGCCGGAGGTTATATTTGGCAAAAGAAATATACTAACAAATATGATGAATAAAGAGGACTCAAACGACTCACTATATCCACGCCTTTTCCTGCTCCGCGAAATCCACATTTCCTTCAGCTAAATTCATCAGTTCTTTTAAACTCATATTGCGTGGATTGTTATATTCCAGAATATCCGCCACAATGCGCGGAGAGAGATAACACAAATTCAAATACCTAGCGAACGTCCGTTTATTCAGGCCGCTGACCTTTTCACCCTCGCGCAACGGCTTGCTATGCTCTAACAGCCGTTTGAGTTGCCACCCGCGAGCTAATCCCCTTACCAAGCTCTCGTTTAGTTGCTGCACCGTTAAAATATTCCGCGCCGTCCCATTTTGTAGTTTCACGGACGACACATTATCCACTAAAAATGTACTTTTTACATATATTTTATCTAGTAAACGGTGCAAAACTCCCCTCCGTTCCTCCGCTTGGCCCGATATACGCGAGCAAGCAGATAAGTCCGTCCGAACCTGCTTTTCATCTAAAAATACCGTCAAATAATGCGCTTTTCCCACTGTTTGGCACTCCGCCCGAGTTATCCAATGCGTTAATTGCTCATCCGTTAGCCCTTGCATATTAACCAATGGCTCTAATTCATTAAAATCGGTCTTTTTAAGCGTTTTTAGCACAAAAGCGTCTAATTGCTCTGCCGGCAGATAATGCCCGCCCACGCCGTTGTAATAATAGAGGAACTTTTTTCCCTGCTTTTTAGAAGAAGTCAGCCGAAAGGACTGACCCTTATCATCATATAATTTGCCTGCCAATACGGTTTTATGCGTTTGATAGTGGCTAAAAGCATGCGGGTCTGTAATCCTGCGCTGAACCATATCTTGTACGGACTCCCACACGGGTTTGAGAACAATGCCCTCATGCCGCCCAGCGTACACCTTATTTTTGGCCAAGTGCGCTACCTGGCCGATATATATGGGATTTGTCAAAATCCGCTGGATACTGCTCTTTTGGAACGCTTTTCCACCTCGTAATTGGCCACTGTGGGGAGTCCACGTTTTCGTGCGATACCCCTTTTGGTTGAGCCACTCCGCCACCGCCTGCATGTTTTCCAGTTCCAGATACTTGGTAAAAATTAGATTTACGACTTCGGCTTCTTGCGGATTAGGGATAAGTTGCTTGTCTTTAAGGTCATACCCCAACGGCGGCGTTCCCCCCATCCAAAGGCCCTTGGCTTTACTGGCGGCGATTTTATCACGCACGCGCTCGGCCGATACTTCCCGCTCAAATTGGGCAAAGGACAAGAGCATATTAAGTGTTAATTTTCCCATAGAATTACTGGTATCAAAGGATTGGGTAATGGACACAAAGTTGCAACCGTATTTATCAAACTCTTGCATCATTTTGTGGAAGTCTATAATAGAGCGCGACAGGCGGTCCACCTTATAGACGACAACTACCTGTATTTTGCAGGCGCGGATATCGTCAAGGAGTGTTTTTAAGCCGGGGCGCTCCATGGTACCCCCACTAATACCGCCGTCCGAATACGTTTTATAATACTCCCACCCATTAAACGCTTGGGATAGGATATAAGCCTTACACGCTTCTTCTTGGTTTTGGAGCGAGTTAAACTCCATATCTAGGCCATGTTCGGTGGATTTTCGGGTGTATATAGCACAGTTTATTTTAGGCATATTTGTTATAATTCTCCTATACACAGTAATGCTTACTATAAGGGATAAAGTCAACTATAGGAGAGAAAATCCATGAAAATAAAAGATTTTTTGTTAAATTATCACAATTTTAAGGTAGATTTAAATTACCAAAGACCTCCTAACGCTTGGTCTCTTCAAGACAAACAATGTTTAATTGATAGCATCCTAGCAGATGATCCTATTCCTATGTTTTTTATAAATGAAAAAGGAAATAAAAAATATATAGTAGACGGTCAGCAAAGGCTAAGCGTCATTAAAGAATTCCATGATTCTAAATTCAAACTTTCGTCCAAATTTTCTCCAAAAGAAATCGCTGATAAAACTTTTGCCGATTTATCAACAAATCAACAACAGCATTTTTTAAACTACAACCTAACTGTTCAAATAATTGAAGGAAATGATGAAAAAATTCGTTCAATTTTTTCTCGTTTACAACGGGGAAAACCTCTTTCTCTAGGGGAAAGACTCAATGCTTTGCCTGGAAATATTGTTTCTATAATGCGAAAAATTGCAAAACATGACTTCATTAGTAAATCTCTTGGAATTAATCAAGACAGATATGGCTCTTTTCCAGATGCTATGCGCCTTCTTTTGTTTGAATTCTATGGTCCACGTGAGTCTTCTTCAGAAGCATTATATGAGTTTATGGAAAATAAAAAAGATCTTAAATCGAGCGATATTACCGTTAAAACACTAAAGAGCAATTTAGATTTTTTGCGCAAATGTTTTCCAGAAGACCACTATGCTTTTCTTGAAAAACATGCATGGGTTTTAACAGTCTACTCTTTGATATCCTCTCTGAAAAAAACCCATGTTTTAAAAGGAAAAGAGAAAAAATTTAAAGAATTTATCGAAAATTTTCATATGCACTGCTATGATCAAGACTATCGGAAAAGCAAAACTGATTATCAGACATTTTATGATAACATCCGTGGAGGATGGTCAGAAAAAATAATAAATTTGCGTTTAGAAATCATCAAAAAATATGCAACAAAACACATGAAATTAATAGGAAAAGACTTGAAACGACAAATCACTAATATAGAAAAAATACAAGCTTATGCTAAGCATCCTTATTGCATGAGATGTAACTACAAATTTAAAGATTATAAAGAACCTAACTATCATCATAAAAACCTATATTCTCTAGGAGGAAAAACCAATATCTCGAACATTATGGTAATATGCAAAGAATGTCATAAAAAGATTCACAGTCATATCTCTGGTGAATTTGAAGAAGTAGATGTGTAATGTGTAACCCTTTATTTCGTTAATCCAAAAAACTTGGGGCCACTAACGTGACCCCGGGTTATTTTTTGCGCTATGGCGGTTAAATTGGGATATATTTCGTTGCTCCACTCATATTCTTTTTCACTTTTCACAGTTACCTGATATATTTCTCCTTTGTAGCGTTTCGTCAGCACTGTGCCTATCGCCAAGTTATATTTGCATTTATGGGCCCTTTGGATGTATTTTTCCGGGTTACTAGCGTATTTATCAAGGCGCGTGATGTACTTCTCCGCCAGTTTGCAACTATACAACTCACATTGGATAGCATACCACAAAGGGCGGTATTTACCCTTTCGCCCCCTTAACGGATATCGATAGAATATATCCCAGTAAAATTGGAGCTTTTCATCGGTAAAACCCTTTAACTCCTCAAAACTTTTAGAAAGATAGCATTTATTTCTCATTTAACACCTTCCTAATACGGTTTATCTTGTGGGCCGAGTTTCCTTTAAGGTAGTAGGCCTTTGCCAATTCGTCAAAGAACTTAATAGCAGTTTGTAAAAGTTCCACTTCACGCATTTTCTTAGGACGGCCGAGCGGATTACCCGACCGCCCTATTACAAACTGGTTTTTAACGGGCGGCAGTATGCGCGGCGTCATTTGCATAACCCGAAGAACACATACCCACTAATAGGCCGTTTGACGATTTCCATAGCCACGCGGGATATACTTTTGTGGGTTTTACCTTGGTATTCAAAACCATTTTCAAGCACTTTTACTTCTATGGTTTTCCCGCGGTAAGTTTTAGTGATGATGCTACCCGGCACAGGCAAACGGCTATCCCGCGGCCGGACAGGCAAGTTTTTAAGCGGAGTTTCTTCGGTAGTGATAGGGTTAACTACCCGCAAAACAGCAGGTTGAGTAGGTTTGTTTTCGGGTACTGATTTTTTGGTTGTTTTCTTCATAACTTATCTCCTTAAATAAGCAATTTTTACTTCGTACTACATTCACGCTTACTATCGAGAGATAAGTCAAGTTGGGTCTACTTCTTATTTAATAAACGGCTTACATATTGATAATATGTATTAGACGGACACTTGGCCAATGTTTGTGCTAACTCCGCTTTGGTAATAAAACCTTTCTGCAAAGCGATTTCTTCCA
>NZ_JAJWTS010000016.1:0-37678 GCF_021632165.1 Candidatus Avelusimicrobium fimicolum | reverse complement strand
CCCCAATAATCCCCAATATTCCTGAAATATTCTAGGCCTACTTTATAATATCAATATAAAAAAGGCCCGTCCCTTTAATTGGATAGGGCGGTTTCTTTGTTTTTCACTAAAATTAAGATTTCTTTTACAATAATTCTTTGGCTAATTTTTCAGCCAAAACGAACGCTTTGGCAAACCCTTCATTAGTTAGCCGGTAGGTGCGGGAACGCTTGGAGCCATCGCTTGCCAGATGTCCATTGCGGATTTCCGGGGCCAAGATACGGTCCAGCCGCCCCTCATCAAAGCCAGATTTCCGCATTGATTGGGACAAATGCAAGGCCGGATAGTTTGGCTTTTTTAATAATACGCGCGCCCCCGCCACAAGTAACGAAGCGGCTTCTGCCGCGCTTAAACGCATTTTCCGGCGCAGAACCACAATATCCCCCTCCTCTTTTAAAAGTTGCTCCCACAAACGTACAGGTTGCGGAATATCCGCAAGTGGCATATCTGCCTGCAACGCAGTTTCCCCACGCAAGGCCGGAGGTATGCTGGATAAGGGTGATAGAGGCGTTGGCGCGTTTGCGGTGGTTTGAGGAATAGCAGTCGGGCTAAATAAAGGCGAAGCCGGTACGGTTTGGGATGCGGTGGGTTTTGGGCCGCCGGTCAGCGGATAAGTGGTACGCTTACGCGGCGCCGGGATAGCAGAAGCAGGCCCAGACATCTTCTTTCCTATTAAGGCTAGAAAATAATTGCGCTGTTGCTCAATAAATTCCCGGCTTCCCTCGGCTTCAAATTCCTCTCCGCCCGGAAAACGGAATCGTATTTTTAAGATTTTTTCGCTATCGCCAGACATAGTTATCCCCACCTTGCCATAAAGTTATCCACCGGAGTTATCCGCCGGGTATGACATATAATAAATAATTTTTTGACATATGTCAACACCTGCTATTTTATGTCAATTATATGACATAACTTGTGAATAACCCCTATTCTACGACGAGAAAATGACTAAAAACCATCCCAGATTAGCACATTTTTCGCTAAATTCAGCCCAAAAATCCCCCTCGTTTTGTGTTTTGAAAATCAAAAAAATCTAATATATGTCTTGGACTTAGTTTTTTTATAAACAGCCTTATTAAAAAAATCGTTTATTCTGCACAGGCATTTGGCAAAAAAGCGCTCTCTTTTTGAGGATTAATTTTTAGAAAAACAAAATTCAAAAAGCAAAAAAGACATTAAAAATAAATTTCTTCTTTTGAAATTCATAAAAAGGATATTTGGCGGTTTGGTTTTAACAGAATCAATAAATTAAAATTGCAAAATCAAAGGTAAATTTGTAAAACGCAAATTCGCTATAAAATTTGTAAAATAACAATAATATGAATTTGGCAAAGACTCTGTTAATTTGGTACCGGCAAAATAAGCGCGATTTGCCTTGGCGGCACACGCGGAATCCGTATTTGATTTGGCTTTCCGAAATTATTTTGCAGCAAACCCGCGTGGCGCAGGGGCTTTCCTATTATATGCGCTTTACCGAGCGCTTTCCAACCCCTGCCGCGTTGGCCGAGGCCGATGAGGACGAAGTTCTAAAATATTGGCAAGGTTTGGGGTATTACTCGCGTGCGCGGAATTTGCACGCGGCCGCCAAAAGTATGCAAGATGTTTTCCCCTCCACCTACGAGGGTGTCCGTGCGTTGAAAGGTGTGGGCGACTATACCGCCGCGGCGATTTGCTCGTTTGCCTACAAAATGCCCTATGCTGTATTGGACGGAAATGTCTATCGGGTGCTGTCGCGCATATTTGAAATACAGACGCCCATAGACTCTCCTGCGGGTAAGAAAGAATTTTCCGCCCTTGCCCAAAAGTTGCTTGATAAAACCCACCCGGACGATTACAACCAAGCCATAATGGATTTTGGCGCGACGGTTTGCACGCCGGTTTCCCCTCAATGTCTGCTTTGCCCGTTGGCGGACCGGTGTCAGGCGCACTTGCACGGGCGGGTGGAGAACTTTCCCGTAAAACAGCAAAAAACAAAGGTTTCTTCGCGTTATTTTCACTATATATATGTAGAGCAAGGCGAAGATACTTGGCTGCATAGGCGCGGGGCGGGTGATATTTGGCAGAATTTGTACGAACCCCCTCTGTTGGAAACCTCCGCAGAAGCAGACGAATTGCCCAAGGTGGCTTGGCTTAAAAAGCCCGAGTTGTTGGCGGCGCCCGTCAAACACGTCCTATCCCACCGCGTGATTTATGCGGACTTGCGGAAGATTACACTTCCCCCCTCTTTCCCCGTGCCGGAGAATTTTATCCGCCTGCCCGCCAAAGACGTAAAGAAATACGCGGTATCCCGCCTAGTGCAAAAACTACTAGAAAAAGCCGGGTTGTTGTAATTTTTGCTAAAAACTCTGTTTGTTGACTTGCCTACTTTAAAAGGGCTTGACTCGTTTTTTTTTTGATAAATTTTGAGTTGTAGTAAAATTTATCAAAAAGGAAGAAAATAATGAAAAACGTGCGTATGAGCCGATTAGGCCGATTATTAAGAGGTTGGAATAAACAATTTTTTTCTTTGTCATCTCCGAGGAATTACCGACGCGGAGCGTTCGGGGAACTGGCGTTATCTTTGTTGTCATTCCGGGGCCCGCATTCGGGCGGGAACCCGGAATCCAGAAATAAAACAAAGAGTTTCTCTAATAAACAGACTGGATCCCAGGTCCACGCCTGGGATGACAACGACAACAACGGATCCCGTATAAAGACACTACGGGATGACGGCTTAACTACGCACTCCTGCACGCCTAATGTTTTTTACACTACTGCCCATGGTTTTACCTTAATAGAACTTTTGGTTGTCGTGCTGATTATTGGAATTTTGGCATCAGTAGCGGTGCCGCAATATACAAAAGCGGTGGAAAAATCCCGTGCGGCTGGGGTAATACAAAAAGTTAAAAGTTTACAAAATGCGGTTGATATGTATCTTTTGGCTAATGATTGGCCAACGGTGCAGTTTACCAACTTATCTGGTACTAAAGGTCTGGTTTAGCAGTATCATCTTATATGGTTTTTGATGACTATTATTTTTATGTTGTGTGTGAACGCGATGTTTGCTATATAATAGCGGAAGATAACAAACCATATAAAGAGCAAATAGTACGTGCTAGTTGGTATAGATATAAGAACTATACCCGATATCAACCAATGGATACCTGGAATCGTGGTACTTGTAAATACAAGTCGGATTCTAGTGCTGGTAAAGCAATTTGTGAATATTTTAAGCAAAATTCTTTGTTAAGTAATAATAATTGGGAAATATCTGCTAAATCATAATATTGGTATTGAGTTGCAAAAAACAACAAACCCGCCCGAAAAGGGCGGGTTTGTTAATGGGTACAACACAATACAACTAAAATTTATAGCCAACGGTTATGCCGTACATATCGCTTCTGCCGTCGGTATATTTCATCGGTACGCTGCCAAACTGGGAATTGGAATTTCCGCTTAAATTTTTGGCAAAAATGTGCGAGTAGGACAAGTCCACACTCCAAGTGTCGTTATGATAGCCCGCACCTACGCTGGCAATATGGCGGTCGTCCACCGGAACGAGGGTGTCCATTTCGTGCTTGTTAATAGGCGATTTATCAAACACATAGCCTGCGCGCACCGCCCAGTTGGGGTTCAGGTTATATTCGGCCCCCAAGTTCAAGCGGTAGGTGTCTTTGTAATCTTTTTTATTGTGAATCGTCGGGGTGCTTTCGCGGTCGGAGTATTCAATTAAGATTTGGTCGTACGCGCTCCAAAAGGTGCCCACGATACCGGCTTCCAAAATCAAATCGTCCGTCGGGCGGAACGAAACACCCGCCGTTAAACTATCGGGCAAGGTAATGGCTCCTTTTGCATCGTCGTCAAAAATATTGCGTGTCGTATGTTCCTTACCCGCGTGAATACGACCGTTTAAGTTTTGTTTTACTTTGGTGCGGTACATTGCGCCCAAGGACCACTTTTCGGCCCACTCGGGGCGGTAGATAAAGGAGAAGTTCCCCCCCCAACTTACACCCGAACCGCTGATTTCGTAGGCGGTGGCGTTAGCCGCGGGGCCTGGCCTAAGCGTAGAGTTTTGGGTAAAACCAATTAACATTGCTTCCAAACCCATAGCCACGGAAAATTCGTCATTGGCTTTTACTGCAATCGTAGGAGTAAAGGAAAATGTTTCCAATTTTACTTTGTAGGCTAATTGGCTTCCGGCCCACGTTTCCCAGTTTTTGTATTCTCCCCCCAAACCATAGCGGGAAAATCCGCCTAATCCTACGGACACTTGGTCGCTCCATTTTTGGGTAACATAAAAATTGGGCAAATACCAAACGTCATTTTTTAATCCGCGCTGTTGTCCGGCAACGGTGGTTTTGGCATTAGCGGTTACGACGGTAAGACCCAGTTGGGCCTGGGTGCCGTCCAGTTCGGTGATGAGCGCAGGGTTCACAGCCAAAGAGGCAGGCTCTGCCTTGTTTGCCACAGTGGCGCCGCCCATAGCGGTACCGCGGGCGCTGTATTCATACAAGGCAAATCCAGCGCCGTAAGACAAATCGGCAAGCAGGACGGATAACATCAATACGACGGATAACTTTTTTAACATACATCTCCTTATTTTACGGGTTTTCCCGAATTACATAAAAAACCCCGCCGGATAATAGCGGCGGGGTGTGCGGCAAAACTATTTCTGCAATTCTTTCATTTTATCCTTGGCAACGCTGCCAAAATAGGTTTTGGCATAGTTTTCCGCCAAGTGTTTATAGGCGTTTAACGCTTCTGTTTTGTTTCCGGCCAGTTCCTGGCTCATTGCCAATGTAAAATAGGCTTGCGGCAAAGCAAAACTTTTCGGATTTTTGCTGATAAACTTATTCATTTCTTCTGCGGCAGCCTTGTAATCTTTGGCGGCTTGCTGACTGGCGGCCAAAGAGAGCGAGGCGACGGTGTAAACAGATTCATTGGCTGCGGTTGTTAACGGTTTATATACGTCGGCCGCTTGGGCAAAGTTTTCGCTGGCGTAGAGCATATCGCCTTTAAAAAGTTGGGCATATTGTGCCGCCGCCGAACCCGGAAAAGCCGCATTAAGCGCGTCAATCTGTTTAAAGCCTTCCTCTTGGTTTCCGCCCAATACTTGCACTTGCGCGGCATAATAGGAGGCCCAAGATTTCTCGGTTACGTTTTTAACGTGTGTGCTATACGCATAACCGATAACGGCGGCCAATACCAAAATACCGAGAGCCGTCAAAACACCCTTTTTGTTTTGTTTGCAAAAATCCAGGGTGGAGGTAATGAACGACAAAATAAAATCTTTTTCTTCAACAGGAGCAGTAATTTTTTTAGTCATATCTTTATTATAGTAAATATCGGGCCGGAACATAAAGCCTAGGGATTGGCGGCAATATCTTCCTCTGTAAGTTGGCGGCACTCAATCCCGTTGCGCGCAAGGAAATAAATGCCTTCCTGGCTGCGGTCGTACTGGTTTTTATAAAACACTTTTTTAATGCCCGCGCTGACAATTACCTTGGCACAATGTACGCAAGGGGACCAGGTAACATATACCGAAGCACCCAAGGTGGCAATGCCGTTTTTGGCGGCAAAGGAAATGGCGTTTTGTTCGGCGTGGAGTTCATTTTCAATGGACCATTTGCCGTGTAAATCGTAAAAGGTGCGGCTGGCAACAAAATCCATATAAGTAGGGAATTTATCCCGGTAGTGGGCCTCATAAACGGCGCGGAAATTTTCTTCACAATGCCGTTGCCCGGTGGGAGTACCGTTAAATCCCATACTGATTACGCGGTTGTCCTTTACCAAAACCGCGCCTACTTGCAAACGGCAACAAGTGGACTGATCGGCCACCAGTTCCGCCATTTTAATAAACAGCCGGTGTTTATTCTTCATAGGGCTATCTTACCATTTTTTAAATACAAAAAATACCGCCGCCACCAAACAGAGAAAACCAACCAGGTGGTTCCACTTAAAACTTTCTTTAAAATAAACCGCCGAAAAGCCTGCAAAAACGGCCAGCGTGATGACCTCTTGCATTACCTTTAATTGCGTAACCGAGAAATAATTGCTGCCAATACGGTTTGCGGGTACTTGCAGGCAGTATTCAAAAAATGCAATCCCCCAACTGGCCAAAATAACCAGCCAAAGGGCTTTATTTTTAAATTTTAAATGTCCGTACCAAGCCATCGTCATAAACAGGTTGGAGGCACAAAGCAAAATAATAGGTTTCCACATATCCTTTATATATATTATCACTTTTGGAAGCGTTTTACCCCCCTCATAAAAATAAGTGCAATAAAATGCTATCTTTTGGTGTTCTACAACTGGCGGCGCTTTATGTGGGGCCGCTTAACTATACAAGGGAATTTATATAATATAAGTATGAAATATTCTCGTTATTTACTTCTTTTTACCTGCTTTTTGGGTGGTACTTGGGCGCACGGAACTGTAATTGCGCCTGTGGAACCGGCCCCAAAAACCACGCAGAATACTGTCCAAAATACCACCCCGGTTATGACACCGCGCGGGGCGGACGGAAAGCCCCTGCCGGATATCACCCGGGAACTTTCGCTGGATGACTGCATACAACTGGCCATTGCCAACAGCCCCAAGGCGGTGGCGGCTCAGTTACAGTTGCAAAATGCCGAGGTAAATTTAAATTTGGCCAAGTCCGAATTTTTGCCCACGGCTTCTGTTGGTGCCAGCCAAGGCTATACGGTGCAAAAGGTGGGGTCTTCCCCCCGTACGGACCACGGCGATACAAATGTATATGCTCAGGCCAGTTTGTCTATCAGCGGAGTTACGGATATTGCCCGCAACATCAAAACACAAAAATTGGTGGTAGAGCAGAGCAAATTAAATTTGGAAAGCGTTAAAAACGATTTAATCCGTACGGTTAAAAAGAATTATTATGCTCTTTTGTCTGCTTCGCGCGCGGTGGAAATACGCACCAAGTCGCGCGATTTGTATAAGGACCAGTACGAACGTGCCGAAGCCTATTACAAATTGGGCTTGCGCCCCAAGGTGGATGTTACGACGGCGGAAGTAAATTTAAATAACGAAGAATTGCGTTTAATCCGCGCAAAAAACCTGGTGAAAACCGCTTCGGCTGATTTGGCTAATTCTTTGGGAATTACGGTGCCGGACGTATTAAAGGTTGCGGAGATTGCTTCGTTTGAAAAATTTGATAAAACATTTGACGAAGCCGTCCAAACGGCTTACGCCAACCGCCCGGACGTGGAATCCGCCCGCACGGACGTGCGTATCAGCCAAATTAAATTAAACCAGGCCAAGGCGGGCTTTTTCCCCACCTTCTCCTTGTCGGCGGGTTATACCAAAAGCGGCGACGATTTCTATTTGGATAACGAGGATACCAAACTTTTAGCCGCAGTGGAGTGGCCTATTTTTAACGCTTTTAAAACGTATAACGGTGTGAAGCAAGCCAAAATTTCGTTGGAAAATACGCTAAATGATAACCGCAGTTTGCTTAATAATGTATTTTTGGAAGTACAAAGCGCGTATATTAAAATGCAGGAAGCGGCGGAAAGTATCCCAATAGCGGAATTAAATGTGGAAAAGGCCAAGGAAAACCTGGAACTTGCGCAAGGCCGCTATAACGAAGGAATCGGTGATGTGATTGAACTAAAAGATGCCGAGGTGGCTTATACGGATGCGGAACTCAGCCTGCTGACTTCCCGCTATGATTATGCCTCCGCGGTAGCAGATTTGAAACAAGCAATGGGGACGAATTAATTTATGAAAAAAGAAAATATTTTTAAACGGATGATAAAAGGATTTTGGCACCTTTCTTGGTGGAAGAAACTCCTTATTTTGGCGGTACTGCTTGCCGTTGTGTGGGCAGTAAAAGCGTATTTCTTTGCCGCGCCGCCTGCCCCGCTGTTTAAAACGGCGGAAGTGAAAAAGGGCGATATCGTGGATATTGTGGAAGCCTCCGGCCCGATTAATCCCGTGAACACCACGGAAGTCGGCGCGTTGGTTTCCGGCGAAATCTTAAAGATTTATGTGGATTACAACAGCCAAGTAAAAAAAGGCGATTTAATGGCCGTTATTGACCAAACCCAAATTTTGGCTTCGTTGGCCGAGGCCAAGGCGCGCTTATCGTCCGCCAAGGAAAGTTTATCGTCGGCCGAGGTTTCCTACCGCTTGGCAAAAAAGAATTACGAGCGTTATTCTGCTTTGTATGAAAAGGACTATGTTTCCAAGGTAAACTTGGAGGAATACGAACTGGCCTTTGTAAACGCCAAGAGCAGTTTAAATTCCGCCCAGGCGCAGGTGGTGCAGGCGCAATCTAATTTGGAAACGGCGGAAAAGGATTTATCCAATACAAAAATCGTATCCCCTATTGATGGTATGGTACTCACGCGCAAAGTAAGCGAAGGGCAGACCATTACTGCCGGATTCTCCACACCGGAATTGTTTGTGGTGGCGCAGGATTTAACTAAAATGCAGATTGAGGCCAAAGTGTCCGAGGCGGATATCGTTAAAATACAACCCGGCCAAACGGCTGATTTTACCTTGGACGGTTATATGGGAGAAACCTTCCACGGTACGGTCCGCCAAGTGCGTACCAACTATGTGGACAGTTCAAGTTCAAGTTCATCTTCTTCGTCTTCCTCGTCCAGCACTACCTATACCGTAGTGATTGATGTGAACAACAGCGATTTGCGCTTAAAACCCGGTATGACGGCCACTCTTACTATCCGCACCACGGATAAAAAAGATGTTTTGCTTGTGCCGAACGAAGCCTTGCGTTTCTCCCCCTCCACCAATACGCAAAAATACGAAAATACGGGCGTGTGGAAAATGGAACCCGGGCAAGAGTTGGAACGCGTGGACGTGAAAATCGGTATTATTGCCACCAAAAACACCGAAATTACCGGTGGCAATATCAAAGAGGGCGATCTGGTAGTCGTGGGCGAGAACGATTTGAAAGCGTCCGGCTCTGCGGATAGTATGCGCCCGCCGCGCCCCGGCAGACGCCGCTAGGAGCAAACTATGGCGCTGATTGATACGCAGAATTTGTACAAGATTTACAAACTGGGCGACGTGGAGGTCCGCGCGCTGAACGGTGTGAGCGTGTCCATAGAAAAGGGCGAATTTGTGGCCGTAATGGGGCCGTCCGGTTCGGGTAAATCAACCTTTATGAATATTTTGGGGTGTTTGGATAAGCCGACGAGCGGTAAGTATATTTTGGATGGTATAGACGTAACGGCGACGGACTTATCCAAATTGGCCGGGGTGCGCAACCGCAAGATTGGCTTTGTGTTCCAGGGCTTTAACTTAATTAAGCGTACAACCGCGGTGGAAAATGTGGAACTGCCTATGATTTACAATCACACTCCCGCCCACTTGCGGCGTGAAAAGGCCTTGGCGGCTTTGAAGGCGGTGGGCCTTGAAAAACGGGCTTTTCACTTGCCAAACCAACTTTCGGGGGGACAGCAGCAGCGCGTGGCTATTGCGCGCAGTTTGGTGTGTGATGCGCCGATTATCTTTGCCGACGAGCCGACGGGTAATCTGGATACCAAAATGAGTATTGAGGTAATGGATTTATTTACGCGCCTTAATAAAGAAATGGGTAAAACCATTATTTTAATCACGCACGAACCGGACATTGCCGAGTTCGCTTCGCGCCTGATTAAATTTAAAGACGGCGAAAAAATAAGCGACGAGGTTCAAAAATAATATGTGGGATTCCTTCTACTCTATTTTTAAGATTTCGCTCAAAGCGATTTTTGCCAACAAAATGCGCGCCGCGCTGACGAGTTTGGGCATTGTTATCGGGGTGTCTGCCGTAATTACAATGTTAGCCGTCGGCTCCGGGGCGCAAAAGAGCGTGTCGGACAGCGTTTCCCGCTTTGGCACGAATATTTTGTTTTTACGCCAACCCTGGGATTTGGACGAAAGTATCTCCTCCCCCAAAGACGTAACCATGGATGACGTACTCGCTATCCGCGAAGTGCCCGGCGTGTCCGCCGCCGCCCCCTACATTAGTACGGGTTTTGATGTAAAATACCGCAATACCAGCGTATCCTTGGGCGTGTTGGCTACGGACACCGATATTTTTAAAACGTACGATTGGCCGATAGAATCGGGCCGGCAGTTTACCGAAAAGGAAATTTCGGAATATGCGCAAGTAATGGTTATCGGTGCTTCCGCCGCCAAGACGATTTTTAGTGATGTGGACCCGCTGGGAAAAACAGTAGTGTTGGACAATATCCCTTTTAAAGTGGTGGGTGTGGTGCAGAAAACGGGGCAGAGCGGTATGGGCTTTGATATGGACGAAGGTGCCCTGATTCCTTATACCACGGGCAAGGTAAAAATGAACGCGGGGTGGAACAGTTCTAACCGCCGCGCCCTGGACCGCGTGGTTATTAAGGTGGCCGATTTTAACACGATTGAAAATACCAAGGTGGATATCCAAAATGCCGTGCGTAATACGCACCGTATTCACCCGCTTGCCAAGGATGATTTTCAGTTGGACGATTTCGCCTCGTTTATTGAACAGGCCAAAACAATGGGCAAAACAATGAGTTTGCTCTTGGGTGCGATTGGCGCGGTGTCCCTTATTGTGGGCGGTATTGGCGTAATGAACATTATGCTTGTGTCTGTTACCGAGCGCACGCGCGAAATCGGTATCCGCATGGCTATCGGTGCGACCGGTTGGGATATTTGTATGCAGTTTTTGGTGGAATCGGTTACGCTTTCTTGCATTGGCGGGCTGATAGGCATTATCGTAGGGGTTGGAATTACTTTATTAGTGGCGGCAAACTCGTCTATTCCGGCGGATCTGAATATTTCTGCGGTGCTTTTGGCGGTAGGATTTTCCGCTGCGACGGGTATTTTCTTTGGGTTTTACCCCGCTTACAAGGCTTCTAAACTTACACCGATAGATGCGCTGCGCTATGAGTAAATACTTTACTTTTTAGTTGTAGAAAAGTAAGCAAAAATATCTTATTCTTTTTCTTACACAAGAAAAAGAACGAAAAAGAGTGGCGGGTCGGTGCCCATAAAAGGCAGTAACGGCGGGTATTTTTACAACTCACCCTTACGGGTTCAAACAAGTAAAAATACTTTTCCGCCTTATACGCCTTTTATAAACGGGCAAGACCCGCTTAACGGCAAAGAGCCTTTCAACCGCTTTTATCTGCAACGCTCGGGCGGCCTTAACGCGGCGAACGGCAACAGCGAACAGCAACTACATAAGCGGAAAACGACGATGCTTATCCGTCTTTACAGTTTTTATAAATGTTCCGCTTTATTCCTTTTTCTTTAAAGAAGTGTAAATATAACAAATTCCATTAAAAACCCCTTGGGAATATCCAGGGGGTTTTTAACTTTCTTATTTGTTCTTTCTACCAAAATAATTTGCTATTTTTTTAAGCCAATTCGGTGAGGTGTTTTTTCCGGTTGTCGTATTGAGTGCCGTGCTGGCTTGGTTTCTTTCCAGTTTCAGGAACAGCCCCGCAGAAAGCAAAGCCAATACAGACGGTACGCCAATTAACGCCGCCGTGGTGGCTCCGGCAGAGGAAAAAATCCCCGCATCCATTAAGTTTTGCGCCAAATTGCTAAACAGCATAGGTCCCAACGCACAGGAAACCGCACTCGCCACAATGAGCGAAATGACACGGTCCTGCGTATGTGTATTTTTAGCCGTGCGGGCAAAAGCCAGCGTAAATGCGGTGGAAATGCCCACCTCTGCCGCAAACAAAGCCGCCGTCAGCGCGTATGCATCGTTTGCTAACGGAAGGGCCGCAATTCCCCCCACCGCCGATAACAAGGTGGCAATGCTCATATTGTGTTTGGGAAACCATTTTAAAAAGTTTCCGGCCAAATACCGTCCCAGTAAGAACGGTGCGGCAAACTGTGCCAAACCAAAAAGGTATTGGGTGGACGGGTCGTTAGTTAAGCCCGGGAGCAGGAACAAAAATCCGTTGCTAAAACAGGTTTCCACGGCGTTCATTACAAAAAGTCCCGCAAGTAGCGCGGCTACGCCCTTTTCCTCTTTAAACAGGTTTACATAGGCATTGTTTTTAAGGGCTGCCCATTTACCTGTTTTTGCTTCGCTGCCGGCTTTGGCTTGCGGTGCGGCAACCTGCGGTTTGGAGTTGGGGATTTTGGCTAAATTAAGTCCCAACGCGGCGGCCGCCACCAAGGGAATAGGCATCGCAAAAGTGAAACTCCAATCTTGCGCCAACAGTTTAGTGGCAATAAACGGGAACGCAAACGAAGCGGCCATACCCATCGCGCGGCCTAATTCGGTGTTCGCGTTTCTTTTTTGGCGGACGAGTTCGCTTTCCCCCGCACTGATTTCTGTCATCATCGGGCCGATAGCATTATGCACAAACACACCGCCCGTGCTGGCTGCCATAATACAGCCCAAAATGGAATAAAAGTGTGCCATAGCATCTTGCCACGGTACAAAGTTACCATTAAGCCCAAGCAGGGCAACCCCTGCGGTAAAGCCCGCGCCTAACAGGCCGAGACCCACATTTAACGAGGCTTTCCGGCCGATTTTTTCTTTTAACCAGTTAGATAAAAACGAACCTACGGAATAAGGGAAATAGGTGGCTGCCGCTACCAAAATATTATCCTCTAACGACAGACCGAAACTCGTGCCAAAGTTCGCAATAACCGGGGTGGCTACTTCCAGCCCTACCACAAACGAAGACAGATATAAACTGGCCCGTTGGACGAACGTGGAGGCTTGCGGCTGAGCCGGGAGCGCAGCCTGCGCGGTGGTTTTTTTAGTAAAAAGTTTTTTTACTCCCCCCGCCAATTTTTTTGCGGTTTTCCACAGTGCGGGAACCGGGAGTCCTCCATACAAGGCATTTTTGTCATCCGTGTTTTGGCTGTGGCCTAAAAAACTGACGGAACTTGTCTGTTGTGCGGCGGCGCGGCGGGCTTGCAAGGCTTTTTTTGCACCGCGCTGATAAGCGGTTAAAGGAGCGGACGCAACATCAGATTGGGCGAATGTTTCCGCCTGTGCAACGGCAAGCGAAGGCATTGGCAAATCAAGCGCGGGGAGTTCCACCTGGCTAAAAGCAGGAGCAAGATTCTGCGCCTGCGTGCCCGATACAGGAGCCTTTTGGGGTGTTAAAGCCACATATTCGGCCACGGCTTGCTTGGTGGGATTAGCGGCTAAAAGGGTGATTTTCCCCGCGTTTTTAAGGTTATAAGGCGTTTGTTGTGCTTGTTCTTCTACTGACGGAACGGATAACCCCATTTCCCGCGCGTATTCTACTGCACCCGCTACGGCAGTTTGGGTTTTAACTTCTTTAATAAACGGCGCAAAAGAATCATAGGCTTGCAGTTTCAGTAACGCTTTGGCAACTACGCAAGCCGCAACGCCTTCCAATTCGCTGTTGGCGGTTTTGCGGTAAAGGGCGGTTAAAAGTGCGGCATCTTGCTTGCTTCCAAACAGGCCGATAGCCGCCGCATCTGCAAGGGCATTTTGTACAGTTTGCGGAGAAACGTTGGCTAAATCGGTGCGCCAAAAGGTAAGCGCTTGTGCCAGTTGTTCATCGGGAATATGCTGGCCCAAGGCGGCCTGGGCAAAGTCTTCACGCAGTAAAGCGGCGCGTTCGGCGGCTTGCGGGTAGGCCAAAATGCGGGCAGAAATATCTTGCAAGTGTCCGGCTTGCACGCGCTGGCGGATTTGCGGTGCGGTTAAATGTTGGGCTAATCGGGCTTGCGTATCCAAGCGGGCCAGCGTGGAGCCTAATTTAGCGGTATTGATGGCGGCAGCAGCCGGGATTTTTACGGAAAAAGAGGAAACCGGCAGGGTAACTTTTACTTTGCTGGCGGCACGGAAGCCTTTTGCCCCCTTTAAAGGTACTTGCGAATAGGCCGATACTGTATTTAAGGCGACTAAGGTGATACTAAGCAGCGATGCTATAACTTTGTTCATTATCTTTCTTTTTCCTCTTTTTTGTAAATAAAAAAACCCGCTCTTTTTAAAAGTGCGGGTTTGTATTAAAAAATAAAAATATACTATCTTATACAAACTCCGCTCCCCGTCTTACGCATAACAAACATTTCCGCGCTAATGTGGTTTAGCACGGACGGTTTATTAATAGACGTAGTGGAGCAAGAGTTAAAAATCATTACTTTTTTTATCCTTTTAAAAAAACGACCTTTTTATTTTAGCAATTTTTTTAAAAAGTGTGCAATCTTTTTTTGTATGACGCAAAGCCGGCAATTTTTGTACAGTAATATAAGTGCAATAAAAAAAGACCTTTGGGGGTTATACTAGTATGGAAGTTAATTTAGCGCAGCGTACGGATGATGAACTTGTCAGCCTGTTCCGGGCCGGCTCCGGTGTTGCTTTTGAAACCTTGGTCTTGCGCTATAAAAACCAACTTTACCAATATATTATGGGTATGGTGCAGGATGAAGGCGCGGCGGGCGATTTGTTTCAAGAGGTGTTTATTTCGTTTTTCAAGCACGCGGATAAATACGAGGCACGCGGAAAATTTAAATCTTGGTTATTTTTAACGGCGCGCAATAAAGTGCTGAATTTTTTTAGGGACAGCGATAAATTGGCCTCCCTGGACCAGACAGATGAAGAAGGAAATGCCTTTTTGCACGAGACCTTGCCGGACGGGGAACGCCCGCTGTTGGACGAATTGTCCGGGCAGGAAACGCTGGAACAAATCCGCCGGGCTGCGTTAATGCTCCCGCCCCGCCAGCGGGAAATGGTGTACCTAAGGCAATATATGTCCTTTAAAGAAATTTCGCAAGTGCTGGACCGCCCGTTAGGTACGGTATTAGCCGATTGCCACCGGGCAGTAAAAAAATTACAGCAGTTGCTGGCAGAACATACGGAAGGGGTGAATTTATGAATAATACTTGTGAAAAGGCTGTTTTGTATGCCGCAGGAGAATTGACGGCAGACGAAAAGACCGCTTTTGAAACGCACCTTAAAACGTGTGCTTCCTGCCGTGCGGAAGTGGCCTTGTTAAATAAAACGCAAGAGGCACTTATCCCTCCCGCCGCTCCCGGTGTGGTGGTGGAGGAGTTGTTTGCCAAAACAACCCGCAAAAAAATATCCTTTTGGGCCGTGTGGAAAACGGCCCTGGCAGGTACTGCCGTATTGGGGGTAGGAATTTTCTTCTTACTGGCTACCCTGCACCCGGACAGAGCCGCTTTTGATACAACGGAAATTGTTGCGTATATGAGCGAGCACCTGGACGAAGACTACCAAAACTTTTCAAGCGATTTGGAATTGTTTGAAGAGGACTTTTAAATAGGAGGAAGAAATATGAAGAAATTGCTGTTAGTTTCTCTTTTGGCGGCACTGTGTGCCCCGGCCTTTGCCGAGGGAACTTGCCCGTGCCAAGACGGCGCTGAAAATTGCCGTTGCAAAGCGCCCAAAGAAGCCCGCGTAAAACCGGGGCCACGCCACGGAGATAAAGAAGCGCGCCGGGACGAGTTTAAAAAGGCCCGCAAGGAACACAAGGCCAAGATGCGCGCTACCGAAGAGAAAGCCGAAAAACTGGTGGAAGAGTATAAGAAATTAAAGCCCGGCAAAAAGAAAGATGCCAAAAAAGCCGAAATAGCCGCCTTTGTGGCTTCTATCCGCGAGGAGCAACTGAAATTTAAAGAGGAACAGTTGTCTAAATTTAAGGACCGCTTGGCCCGTATGGAAGCAGGCCTTGCCCGCCAAAAAACAGCCGAAGACAAACAAGCGTGGGTGGAACATAAAACCAACGACTTGATTAATGACGACGGCGATTTGGATGCGTTGTTTGATGAGCGCGAAATGGGCCCCGCGCCGAAAGGCCGCCCGATGCCTGGACCGAACCTTGCGCCCGGCGGCAGAGCGGACGGAGAGTTGCCTCCTCCGCCTATGCCGGAACCGCCCGCTGTCCGATAATTATCCGCAAAAAACACCCGGAGAAATTTCTCCGGGTGTTTTTCACTAGACGAAAAGTTATTTCTTTTCAATTTCTTCTAATAACAGTTGCAGGGCTTTTATAGAGGCTTTGCCTATATTGCGCTCGCGCGTACGGGCAAATAAGAATTTTTGCGCATACGCCCCTTTGGGCCCGGCTACGCCAATCCACACGGTGCCGACCGGTTTTTCATCCGTTCCCCCGTCCGGCCCGG
This sequence comes from Candidatus Avelusimicrobium fimicolum, assembly GCF_021632165.1. Taxonomy (NCBI): domain Bacteria; kingdom Pseudomonadati; phylum Elusimicrobiota; class Elusimicrobia; order Elusimicrobiales; family Elusimicrobiaceae; genus Candidatus Avelusimicrobium; species Candidatus Avelusimicrobium fimicolum. Next base: position 21,544 of record NZ_JAJWTS010000016.1, on the reverse strand, counting down.
CTATGCCCGTGGTGGAAACGGCAAAATCGGCCCCGGTTATTTTTCGCACGCCTTGCGCCATTTGCACGGCTACCGGCTCGCTTACTGCCCCAAACTTTTGCAAATCTTCCGCGCTAACACCCAAAACGCGCTTTTTAACCTCGTTAGCATACGATACCACACCGCCTAAAAAATAAGCCGAGGAACCGGGAACGGCCGTAATTAAATGAGCGATATTTCCCCCTGTGCAACTTTCCGCGCACGCTACCGTAACGCCGCTTTTGCGCAGGCGACGGGCAAAATCGTCTTCGGCAGAAGCATTGTCCGCTATTGTAAAGGTAAGGCCGGAAAGCGATTTTAAAAGCGCCTCAAAAAAAGTATCCAGTTTTTCCACCGCTTCCCCTTTTGCGGTTACGCGCAAACGGATAAAGCCCGCAGACGGCAAATAGGCCAGGCCGATTCCGGCGGGCAGCGTTTCCTCGTACGCGGCTAATTTCATTGCAAGTTCCGCTTCCGGGATATTAAAAACAGTAACCATACGGTAGCGCAAAAGCCCGTCCTTAAATTTGGCTTTTAAACGCGGTAAAACCTCCGCCGGGAACAAATATTCCGTTTCAAACGGCACTCCGGGCAGAGAAACTAACACTTTTCCCCCTTTTTCAAACCACATTCCGCTGGCTGTGCCCTTTAAATTGCGCAAGGGTGTGCAACTTTTTGGCAAAACCGCCTGGGATTTATTGTATTCGTTCATCCGTTCCGGGCGTCCGGCGAACATTTCTTCCAGCCACGCATAAGCCTGCGGGTTAAATTCAAGTGTAGTGCCAAAGTATTCCGCCAAAACTTTTTTGGTTAAATCGTCCTTGGTCGGGCCTAATCCCCCCGTTACCAATACGATATCCGCATTTGAAAAACCTTCCTCTACTGCGCGTAAAATTTCGGTGCGTTCGTCGGCTACGGACAGCATTTTTACCGTTTCCGCGCCGATTTGTGCCAAACCCCGCGCCAAATAGCGGGAGTTGGTGTCTAAAATCTGGCCGAGAAGAATCTCGTCCCCAATGGTAATAATAGCGGCTTTCATAAGTGTATTGTATGATTTTCGGCTAAAAAGATACAGAGGGTCTATATTTTATACAATATAAAAAAGCGGACTTTCCGCGAAATGCTTATGAAAACCGAAAATAATACCATTACCCCTAATGCCTGGGCCTTAGTGCCTTTGGGTGTGTTTTTAATCGCTTATTTAGCCGTTTCCGTAGTGGCGGGCGATTTTTACAAAATGCCGATTACGGTGGCATTTGTATTGTCCTCTATTGTAGCCGTTTGGATGAGCAAGGGCGGCTCTGTGCATAACCGCATTGAACTGTTTTGCAAGGGAGCGGCCAATGCCAACATTATGTTAATGGTAATGATTTTTATTTTGGCGGGAGCCTTTGCACAAACCGCCAAAGCGATGGGCGCGGTGGACGCTACGGTCAATTTGACGCTTTCCATTTTGCCGGGTAATGTATTGGCGGCCGGTGTTTTTCTGGCGGCTTGTGTGATTTCCGTTTCCGTGGGCACATCCGTCGGTACGATTGTGGCTCTTACGCCGGTGGCGGCGGGGCTGTCTGCCCAAACAGGCTTGCCTTTATCCCTTATGGCCGCGGTGGTGGTGGGCGGGGCAATGTTTGGCGATAATTTATCTTTTATTTCCGATACCACCATTGTCGCCACCCGCACCCAAGGGTGCAAAATGGCCGACAAATTCCGCACGAACTTTGCTATCGTAATGCCTTTTGCTATTTTGACGACGGTTATCTATATTTTAATGGGCAGCGGCGTGCAAAATGTCTTTATACCCGGCGAAATTTCGTGGGTAAAGGTGTTGCCTTATTTTGCCGTGTTGGCGGCGGCGGTAATGGGCGTAAATGTAATGATTGTTCTGCTAGGCGGTACGGTGTTGTGCGGGCTTATCGGTATTTTGACGGGGGCTTTTAATATTTGGGGCTGGACGACCGCTATGGGCAACGGCATTACAGGAATGGGCGAACTGATTATTGTTACCATTTTGGCGGGCGGTATGCTGGAAATGATTCGCTATAACGGCGGTTTGGCGTGGATTATCCAAAAGATGACTGCCAAATTGCACACCCGCCGCGGGGCGGAAGTGAGCATTGCGGGTGTAGTGAGTTTTGCCAATCTCTGCACCGCTAACAATACCATAGCACTTATTATGGCCGGACCGATTGCCAAGGAAATTGCCGGGCGCTTTAATATAGCCCCCAACCGCGCGGCCAGTTTGTTGGATATTTTTTCCTGCTTTGTGCAAGGGATTATTCCCTATGGTGCGCAACTGTTAATGGCCGCCAGTTTGACGGGTGTTTCCCCGGTAAGCATTATGAAATATTTGTATTATCCGTATTTGTTGGGCATTGGCGCGTTACTTGCCATTTGGCTGCGCTACCCGCGCAAACACGCTATGGGAACCAATGCCGCCCGGGAAGCATAACTTTGTAAAAAGCCCCGCTTGGGACGGGGCTTTTTAATGGGTGGTTACTTGCTTTTTTAACTTTTTTTCAATATACTATTATAAACATAATATACAACAGGGGTTATCTATGAAAAAATTGTTAATTGCAGGAGCGTTGTTTTTAGCGTGTCCTTTGGCCGCGGAAATGATTTCCGCAGTATCGTATAACCCGTCGCGTATGGGAGATTACGTCTATTTAAAGGTAGCCGATAAGGCCAATTTAAAAGGCGGTATTGAAGCCAACACGATGACGGTCCGCTCCGGAGGTACTGTGAGTGCCAGTTCACCTAATTTAAATTATAATGTTCCCGCCGTGGTGGGTGCGTCCGGTTCCTCGCTTGATATGCCCAATACGGCTATCCACGGGGCGGCGGCCAATACTTATACTAATTATCAGGCTGTCAATACGGGTACGCCTACGGCACTTTTAAATAATGTGTATGTAAACGGCGGAACGACCACGGTTAAAAACGATTCTTATATTGCCACCTTGGATGCGGTAAACCGTTTAAAACAGAAAGCGGCTACGTTGCGCGCGAATAAGTTATCTGTCAGCGGGTCCGAAAATGCAAGTCTTTATGAGGGCGCGACGACGAACGGCTTTACCTTGGCGGGAAACGATATCCCTCAGCCGACGGCCTCACACGTCAACACGGGCTCGGCCCTTAGCGACTGCACCTTAAAATGGGAAGACCGCATAACAAGCAGCAACCAAAAGGTAAAACTTTTGGCCTTGGCGGGTTGTAAGGGCAGCGCCAGTGGCGGTTGTACGAGTGATCCGGCTGAGGTTAGTAAGTGTGAAAGAATTGGTGGTACTTGGAACTATACCACTTGTTCCTGTAAACTTTCCCTAGGTGGTGCCGGTGATGCTTGTTCGGGTTGCCCTTCAGGATTTCATGTAGTCAAGAATAATAATGGCTGTTGCTGTGAATATGATACTTGTGGACAGGTGATTTATGGGCAGGTTAGTAAGTGTAAGTGTTGGTCTAATGGCACTGTTTCTCCGGGTACGGGCCTGGATAATATGATTATAAAATAGATATTATTTATTGTTCCAAAGGAAAAGAGCCCCAGGTGTGTGCCTAGGGCTCTTTGATGTTTTTAAGGAGTGGCCTTTTGTCGTCATTTGAGGGTCTTTTTATATGGGTAAAAAATAAGAGGTTTTGTTATGTTGTGGTAGTTAGTAGTCATTCCCGAAGGTTTTTGTCGGGGATCTGTCGTTATAAAAAAGAAAAACAACAGCCTTTTTTACAAAACAAAACCCCCGGGAACAGTAAAAACTCCCCGGGGGTTTAATTGTTGCCCCACATCTGGGTTATGAAACAAATGGGTCATTCTGAACTTGTTTCAGAATCTACCGATTGGGTAGTGGTTGTTATCTAAAAAGTCATACTGGAAGGTTAGCCGGCGCGGAGCGTTCCAGAATCTGTTGTTTTCCTTTTTTTGAGTAACGGAAGATCCTGGACTACAACCTTCCAGGATGACGGCAATTACTAACCCAACTATTTCAGCAGTTCGGCCCAAGCGTCTTTTTCGGCCTGGATTTGTTTTTTGGTTTCGTCAGCCTTTTGCTGTAATTTTTCCTTGGCTACATCTGCCGCCGTTTTAGAGCCGCTGGCTACTTCGGCCGCAGTTTTCGCGTTTTGGTAAGATTGTTTGGCTTCCAACAGTTTTTGGCGGGTTTCAGCCGATTTTTGCAAGGCTTCCTCCAACGTCATCGGTTGGGTGGCGGTGGTGGAAGTGGCGGTGCCCGTAGAAGCACAGCCCGCAGCCAATACCGCGGTTACAAAAGCGAGTAAAATAGTCTTTTTCATTGCATACTCCTTACTGGTTGTTTCTTATATTTTATAAAACTTTTCCCCCGCCGGTGCAAGTGTTTCTCTCAAAATTGCTACAATAAATCAAATACAAAAGGAGATTTTGATATGTATATGGTATGGGGATTTTTGGCGGGAGCCGTGTTGGCGGGCCTGCTGTTTGCCGCCCGGAATAACGGCGCACTTGCCAAGTTGCGTGCGGAAAATGCCGACCTGCGGGTGGAAAACACTAAACTGACGGAAGAAAAAAATTCCGTCCGCCGGGAAAAAGAATTAGTAGAGGAGCATTTTAAATCTTTGGCGGGTACTTATCAGGCGCAATTTGCCGAGGTGGCTTCCAAAATTTTGGACGATAAAACCAAGGGATTAGAAAGCAAAAATACCGAACTTCTGCGCCCTTTATCCCAGCATTTGGACGACTTTGTCAAAAAGGCGGCGGATTTGGAGCGGCAAAATATTGCTGCACAGGCCCGCCTGGAAAAGGGACTGACTGATGTAATCAAATCCACCGAAAAAATTGACCAAAGTGCCGTTCATTTAACGAGTGCCATTAAGGGCGAATCTATTATGCGCGGCGCGTGGGGAGAGGAAGCCGTCAAACGTTTGTTAGAAGTGGCCGGGTTAAAGGTTGGGGTGGATTATTTCCCGCAAGTAACGGATAGCAACACGAGCAAGCGTGTAGATTATAAAATCGCCTTGCCCGGCGGACGGTGGCTGATGTTGGACGCCAAGACCATTTTCAACCATTACGCGGCCTATTTTCACGCACAAGACCCTAAGGAAAAAGCCGCCCTGCTTGCGGAACATGTAAAGGATATCAAAAATACGATTGCCAATTTGAGCGCGAAAAAGTACCCCGCCTTGCAACAGGCGCAAAGCGAAAAAATACAACCGGATTATACCTTGATGTTCGTTTGCCCGGAAAGCGCACTTTTGACGGCCGTAGAGGCCGCGCCTGAGATTTTGGACGAGGCGTGGAAGCATAATATTGCGCTCGTGTCGGCTACGTCGCTGATGAGTACGCTTAAATTGGTGTCCAAATTATGGGATATAGACCGCCAACATACTTATATGGAAGGGTTTAAAGAGGATATTTTAAAACTGGTGGAAAAATTTAACGAATTTTTAGTAAATTTCGCCAAGGCCGAAATGGCAGTTAAGCAGGCGGCGGAAAAGGTGCGTATCGCCCGCGAACATATAGACGGCGACAACGGGGCTTTTTTGCCCGTGGCCCAGCGCATTGTGGACTTGTACGGCGTGCCGCTTACCGCCAAGAACGCAAAATTGGTTAAATCTATGGGATACGCTTACACCGGTGAAAAATCCTCCCCCGTAGAACCCCAAAAGTAATTTACTTAGTGATAAAAAAGCGGTCCAAGCCGTCGTTATCGTTGTTAAAATTGTGCTTGTCGGGGTTGTTCCACTCCCAAAAGTGCGTGGCAAATAAATAAGTGCCTAGCGCGGTGGTAAACGCGCTCAACAGGTAGAACCCTTGGCGCATTTGGTATTCGTACCCCTCGGTTCCCAGCCATTTGTGCATATAGTCCCAGTCCGGCAGCGTTTCCGGCCCCGCGTTTAATAGGGTGATTACCGGGTCCAAACTGCACCCCGTGTAATGCCCCACACTATAAAACGCTACTGCAAGTAAAAACAGGCAGCCGTCGGCCTGGATTTCTTTGCCTTGCCGCAAAAAACAAAAATACGCCAGTAACGGTACCCCTACTTCGGTAAGTGTACCGCCCCAAATGGACCACATAAAATTTCCGCCGGAAAGAAACCTGAAAATAGGGTGTCCGGCCTCGTGTATGCCGATAGTAAAGAACCAAAATATCCCCGCCAACGGACAATGGTGCGGCCCTTTAAACCACGCATAACATAAGGCTGTTGCCACCATAATAAACAAAATCCCCTTCCAACCGTAGCGGTGAAAAAGCGGGCCTTTTCGCATTGGGTCAATAAAATCAAAAAGATGTCGCATATATAAAAATTTCCCCCCTTGAAAATATATTGTACCCCAAAAAAGGCTTTTCCAGTTAAAAAACTTTTTATACCGCGTAAAAGGGGTTAGTTTTTTTAATATCACAGACGGAGACTTTTTAAACTAATCTGTTTTTGGCGTTGCGGAAATTTGCCTGTATTGCTACTGTAACAAAGACGGATACCAATCCGTTAAATTTGTTCAGAAACGTTTACGGGGGTAAACAATGAACTGTATAAAAACCGTACTGGCGGCAGGGCTTATTTTAGCCTTTACCGCCGCCAACGCGCAAAATACCGCGCCGCTTTCTGCCAAGCACGAACAGCGGCTTGCCTCCCGGCAAAAATTGGAACAGGATTTATCCGCTGATTGCCGGTTGGGGCACATTAAACTAAAACAACTGCTGCAAGATAAACTCGGCCTGCAAGCAGGCGCCGATATTTCCTACACCTTGCAGCGCGGCGCCCCGTCCGGCAAACAGACGGCGGTGCAGGGTATTTATTACCCGTACCTTACTTGGTCCTTGTTTAAAGATTCGTCTTTCGGTTCGGGCCAAGTGAACTTCAACTATAATCTTATCCGCTATTGGGGAACTTCGGCCGCCGCGATACAAAATCGCGTGAAAACAGCCGTAGCGTTTAATGATTATTCCTCCAACCAGGAAATCTTCTCTCAACTGACTTATACGCATACGTTGCCTGGGGAACTGGACTGGCTGTCGGTTACGTTGGGGCAATTTCCGCTGTATAACTTTGACGGTACGGAATATATTGCAAACCAACAAACCGCGTTAATGAACTATTCCTTGGCGCAAAATGCGTCGTCTGCGTATCCGTCGGCCTCGCTCGGCGCGTATATGCAGGCGCAAGCAGGCGCGTGGACACTCAGCGCCGGCTATCAGGATGCGACTAATCTTTCCGGTGCGCAACTGCGCGTAAAAGATGCGTTCCGTGGGGCTTATACCGGGTTTGGTGCAGTCCAATGGGCGCCAGAGTTTGCGGGCAATCCCGGCCAGTACGGCGTGATGTATTATTATCAGCCGTCCGTAGAGGGACAGGAAGAAAATGTAAACGGCTGGTCCGTAAATATGCAGCAAAATATGAGCGAAAAATTAGCGTTTTTCGGGCGGGCTAACGGCTCCTCCGGCGGGGCTACGCCTGTCAAACTTTCGTATGCCGCGGGGGCCGCGTGGTTAAATCCGTTAGAGCGCAACACGCAAGACGCTATTATCATCGGGGCCGCGTATAACCGGCTGAGTAAAAAAGGGATGGGTTATCCCCCCTATATGCGTTCGGGTGAGGTTGTTTTGGAAGCCCAATGGGTGTGGGGCATTGGCAAATTTATAACGGTTACTCCGGATGTGCAGTTTTATCCGCGGGCCGCTTCCAACCCGGACAAGGAGTTCGTAACGGTGGCCGGGTTGCGTACAACCATAATGTTGTAGTGGGGTAAATTAAAAACAGGAGATGTATCTATGGAAAATAATTTAGTATTGGGAACGCGTTATCCAACTTTGGCATTTATTTCCGGCGGGGCCGGGCAGGCGGCAGACGGTATTCCGCCCCAGCCGTTTGAAACATTTTGCTATGATTCGGCACTTTTGCAAGCAAAGATAGAAAATTTTAACGTAGTGCCTTATACATCGGTACTGCCCAAGGAACTTTACGGCAATATTTTGCCCGTTGACAAGGTGGCTTCCCACTTTAAACACGGGGCGGTGCTGGAAGTGATTATGGCCGGAAACGGCGCACGCATAGAGGACCACAAGGCTATTGCCACAGGTGTCGGCGTGTGCTGGGGAAAGGACAAAAAAGGCAATTTGGTAGGCGGCTGGGCGGCTGAATATGTGGAATATTTTGATACCCCCATTGATGACGAAATAGCCGAGGGACACGCGCATATGTGGCTCAATAAATCTTTGCGGCACGAGTTGAAAATACGCGGCGTGGAAAAGCACAGCGAGTTCCAAATTTGGCACAACTACGTCAATATCACCCAGCCGTTTGCGTATTGTTTAACGGTAATGGGCTTTTTGAACTTTAAGTTTGCAGAACCTGTAAACGTAAAATAAACCTGTAACGGTTTTGGGGGATATATGGGAGAAAACAAACAAACTGCCGGCAAGTTGGGGGTTATCGGGCTGGCTTGTATTGTAATCAGTTCAATGGTCGGGGGAGGCGTTTTTTCCCTCCCCCAAAATATGGCCGCCGGGGCCAGTGCGGGCGCGGTGTTAATTGCGTGGCTGGTAACGGGTATCGGGATGTATTTTATCGCCAATACATTTAGCATATTGTCGCGCGTAAAGCCGGATTTAACCTCCGGTGTGTATATGTACGCCCGCGAAGGATTTGGGCGGTATGTGGGGTTTACGATTGGCTGGGGTTATTGGCTGTGCCAAATTTTTGGCAATGTGGGTTTTGCCGTAATTACAATGGATGCGCTGAATTATTTTTTTCCGCCGTATTTCGCGGGCGGAAATAATCTTTTATCCATTGTGTGCGGTTCGGTGCTGATATGGGTGTTTAACTTTGTGGTGTTGCGCGGGGTGCGCCAAGCCGCTATTTTAAACGTTATCGGCACGGTGGGTAAGTTGGTGCCGATATTGCTGTTTTGTCTTATAATGCTTTTTGTGTTCCATTTGGATAAATTTGATTTTAACTTTTGGGGCCATATTGCAGAAGACGGCAAAACCTTGGGCAGTTTGGGCGCGCAGTTAAAAAGCACAATGCTGGTAACCCTCTGGGCGTTTATCGGTATAGAAGGCGCAGTTGTACTGTCCGGCAGGGCTAAAAGCCAAGCGGCTGTCAGTAAAGCCACTTTTTTAGGTTTTTTGGGATGCTTGGTTATTTATTTGGGGCTTTCGATCTTGCCGTTTGGTTTTTTATCGCAAGAGGAACTGGCGGCGATTGCCAACCCCTCTACGGCGGGTGTGCTGGAAAAAGTAGTCGGCCCGTGGGGTGCGTGGGTGATGAATATCGGCCTGTTGGTTGCGGTGCTTTCCAGTTGGCTGGCGTGGACAATGATTTGCGCCGAAATTCCCGCCGCGGCGGCGGAAAACGGTACTTTTCCAAAACAGTTTGCCGTGCAAAATAAAAATGGGGCGCCGGCTGTTTCCCTGTGGGTTACAAGTGCGCTTATGCAACTGGCTATTTTAATGGTATATTTTGCAAGCAACGCTTGGAATACAATGCTTTCCATTACCAGCGTAATGGTGCTGCCCGCGTATTTGGCAAGTACGGCTTATTTGTGGAAGATGACCGAGGACGGCGAATTTGCCCAAATCAGTAAAACGGGCCGGGCGGCGGCTTTGTTTACGTCCACCTTGGGGACGTTTTACGGCTTGTGGCTGGTGTATGCGGCAGGGCTTAAATATTTGTTCCTGGCGGTGATTTTTTTGGCGTTGGGGGTGCCCGTATTTATTTGGGCGCGGTGCCAGCAAACTGATGACGGGAATATTTTTACACCGGGCGAAAAGGTGGTTTGCACACTTTTAGTGCTTTTTGCGCTGACGGCGGTATATGTCTTTGCACGCGGGCTGGTAAGCATTTAACAGGCGCGCCTGTTTTAGCGCAAGGCAGGCCGGGTGTATTTCCATACGCCCGGCCTATTTTGTGGGTGTGGCTATTTAACAAAGTTATACTGGCAGGTTGGGCGGCCCGTAGGGCTCCGGGATCTCGTCGTTTCGCAACAACAGATTTCCGAAATTGCCGCCCATACCGTTAGGCGGCACCCCGTAGTGTTTTCTGTGGGGGGCTATTGATAGGTTTCAGGAACTACCGATTGTGTTGTTGTATTTGAGTATATTGTTTCCTTTGTTTAATAAACTACCCAAGATGTAGATTCTGAAACAAGTTCAGAATGACCTCCAAATTTTATAACGGCTTTGTTGTATTGTTTTTTCGTTGTTTATTGTAAAGGGGTTGTTTCATTTTTTTTTTTTGTTAAAATTTTGATATTGAGCGGTGGTCGTACCCGGATGTATCCGCCATATAAAAATGCGTATAAAAGGCTGTTTTGCTCAAATATAAAGGCCTTAAAAGGAGAAAAAAATGAAAGGTTTTACGCTTATAGAATTATTAGTAGTGGTGCTTATTATTGGCATTTTATCAGCGGTGGCACTTCCGCAATATACAAAAGCGGTGGAAAAAAGCAGAATGGCACAGGCATTTTCTTTGTTTCAGCCGTTGCGGCAGGCGGTGGATGCGTATGTGTTGGCGGCTGGATACAGCCGTGTGGAACTGGTGGGACATCCTTCCGGCGTTGCTAGTGCCGAATTGGATGTGGACGTGGAAAAGTTGGCAAATTGCCAGTCGGGAGAAGACCGTTGCCACGGAAAAGATTTTTCATATGATGTGTGGTGTGCTGGGTCTTCTTGTTACATATCCATTTGTCGCGAAAAATCGGATGAACAAACTTATTGCTTATTTAATGAAAAGGAGCAATCTACTTCGGCATGGAGTAAAAGTTGCGCATTTGAGACGGATGAAGGATATGCCATTTGCAAATCGTTGGAGTCGCAAGGCTGGGAGTTGGAGGATGAAAGGTAATTTCTCTTTGTATTGGAATAGGCTCCGGTAGATAAACTTCTGGGTCTATTTTTAAATCAGGCAGGCCGGGTGTATTTCCATACGCCCGGCCTTTTGAGGGCCTAAACAAAATTAGGTCTTTGGGCCCTTGCACTTGGGATAACAGGCAGATATACTATATTTATGAAATTCCTTTTTGCTTTGCCCGCTTTGTTTTTGCCCGTGTTCGCCGCGGCGGCTCCGTTTGGGCATTTGGAAAATGTATCCACCCAACGGGCGGTGTTTTTAGCGGACAAACTGGTTAAAAAACAGCCTATTACCTATTGCCTGCAAAAGGGAGATTTTGAAACGATTTCCGCCCCTCTTTCGGACCTGACGCGCCAAACGCAGGCCGCCCTTAATGAGTGGACCCGCGGTGTAGCCCTGCATATAGAAGCGGCAGGACGAAGTAAGGAATTTGCGGATATTATTCCCCTTTTAAAAAGTGCGCAATTTACCGAAGTTCCGTGCGATTTATCCAACCACCCGGCGGCCGGGGTGTTCTTTCTGGCGCGCAAAAATGCGCAAGAGGCTGATATTACGATTTTGGTGTCTAATAATTATTGTGAGGGCCATTTCCATAAAACTTCTTCTTTTTATACCGAGCAAATGTCCCCCGCCAAACCCTTTATCTGTCTGCAAACGCACTACGCCAGTATTCCAAATGATAACGAAAACCTTTCGCAAGCCGGGCTTTCCGCCGAGCAAAAAAATATCTTAACGGACGCTCCTAAAATATTATCGCGCGTGGCTTCTGGCGCCTATGCGGCGGACGACCAACGCCGTTTGTGGATATTAAACCGTTTGTACTCTTATGACGGACCCACTTATTTGGCGGCGGTTACGCACGAAATGGGCCACGCCTTTGGTCTGGCGGACGAATACACGGGTTCCGGAGTGGACCCGCTGTACAAAACCGCCACGCCTGTTTCCGGTATAATGAAGCGTTTGTACGACCCCTTGGGATGCAGCGAAGTGGACGGGATGATTACCCTTTTGGACCGCTACACGCACACCCCGCGCACCTTTACCAGTTTTTGCGGGGACGGCGTAACCTTTGTGTCTGGGGTGCAGAAGGTATTGAAAAATACCCCCACCAAATTGCGCGTGCGCCCGGGCTTAGTGGAGAGGTGGAGCCTTACGCCTGCTTCGCCCACCGCCAAGGCAATGCTTTACGAAAGCGTCCGTCAGGCAGACGCTTTGGACGAACCCACCCGCACTGCCGCCGTTTCCTTGGGAGCATCGGACGAAATTTATTCCCGCGGGGCGGTTTTGCCGGGGAACATCCGGCAAGGTGCTTGGTTAATTATTGCGCGCCACGGAAAAAAATACAAAGCCGCGCAAGTGCAATACAATGCTTCGGGTCGTGTGGCTCAGGTCCGCCGGATACAGGTAAAGCCCACGCAAGCGGCGCAATATTTCGCCGAAATCAAGGCTGCTGAAAAATCCCCCCTTTCCGTGGATAAATAAGTACAATATTTTTATGGCAACTATCAAAGAAGCGGTAAAAGTAATAAAAAATGCCCGCTATGCGGTAGCGTTTACCGGGGCAGGCATTAGCGTAGAGAGCGGTATTGCGCCTTTTACGGGGGCTGGCGGCTTGTGGAACCAGTACGACCCAAAATTTATTGAAATTAATTTTTTTGAAACCCACCCCAAAGAGTCCTGGGAAGAAATGAAGAAAATATTTTTTACCGATATGGACGAGGCCGACCCCAACGCGGCACATAAAGTGCTTGCCAAATTGGAACAAGAAGGGCTGTTAAAGGGAGTGATTACTCAGAATATAGACGGCCTGCACCAAAAGGCGGGATCTAAAAACGTACAGGAATTCCACGGAACGATTAAAACGCTATCCTGCCTGTCCTGTGGGCGGAAATATAATTTAGAAGATGTAAATTTAGACGATGTTCCCCCGCTGTGCTTTTGCGGCGGGGTGCTAAAACCCGATTTTGTGTTTTATGGCGAGGGTATCCCCGTTAAGGCTTACCAAAATTCCTTGGAAATGGCCCAAAATGCTGATGTAATGGTAATTGTGGGCACGGCAGGGCAGGTAATGCCCGCTTGCAGTCTGCCGCTTACCGCCAAGCAATTCGGCGCGCAGATTATAGAGGTTAACCCGCAAGCCTCCGCCTTTACCGGGAGCATTACAGATTTGTACTACCCGATGAAGGCCACAGAATTTTTTACTGAGTTGGAAAAGGAAATGAAATTATGACAATATTTGATGATTTTTTGGAATGGTTGGAAGAATTCCCTTGGATTGGGCTTTTGGTCGGCGTATTGGTGCTGTGCGGATTTTTTAGGGGGCTACATTATTGGAAAGTTCCTTTTGAGGTTTCCGCTTTGGGGAGCGGTATCGTGGCAGGCCTATTAGTTGGTTTGGTGTTTTTGGTAGCGGGTGCGCTGAATTCCGAAACCACCCCAAGTTCCTTTCCGTGGGCCGCCGTAGTGGCTTTTGTTGTGGCGGGCGCAGTGGGGGCGGGATTAGTTTGGCTGTCTTACCATTATTGGCGGTATGTGTGGACTACGCTTACCGCTTTACTATTAGGAACGATTATTTGTACGTTTATAAAACATTAAAAAAGGCGGCTTTTAGGCCGCCCTTTTTAGCGGGGTTGTTCCCCAAAGCGGTTTTCCCCCTCGGTCCCGGGGAGTAGCATACAGATAAACAGCGCAAGCCCGCCCAAGTAGGGTACAAACAGCAAAAGTTGCCACCAGCCGCTCATCCCGATATCGTGCAAGCGGCGCGTGCGCAGGGAAAGCGGCAAAAGCAATGCTCCTAAATAGGAGCCGACAATACAAATAATACAGCCAATCCAGCCTACCCCTTCTTGGCTTCCCGGATCGCTATACAGCATAACGCCAATAGCCATACAAAGAAACATTACGATAAACCAGGCGGCAAGCATCAGGGCAATATACCAACACATAAAAAGCCAAAATTCCTTGCGGTTGGCGCGGCCCTTAAAGTCAAATAGCCGTTTTAACGGGTTAATTAAATAGTTCATTTGGTAAGTTCCTCCGATTCGGTTTGCACAGTTTTTTCCGTTTCGCGCATAGCGGACAAAGTCTTTTCAAACAGTTCTTCCAAGGGCCAACCTAACATATCAGCCCCTTGTTTGATGATGTCGCGCGAACAGCCGGCGGCAAACTTTTTGTCTTTGAATTTCTTTTTTAAACTGGAAACTTCCATATCTTGCGTGCTTTTTGAGGGGCGCATTTTGGCCGCCGCGCCGATAAGCCCGGTCAGTTCGTCTGTGGCAAAAAGCACTTTTTCCATTTCGTGTTCCGGCTTGACGTTCACGGTAATACCGTAGCCGTGGCTGCAAACAGCGCGTATGAGTTCCGGCTCTGCCTTAATTTCCGCCAGCAGTTCAGGCGCTTTTTTACAATGTTCTTGCGGGAATTTTTCAAAGTCTATGTCGTGTAACAGCCCGCATAAGCCCCAAAATTCTGCTTCGTCAGCATATCCTAATTGTACTGCCAGATAACGCATTACGGCTTCTACCGTCAGTGCGTGCAACCGGTGAAAAGGCTCCTGATTGTATTTTTTCAGCAGGTTTAGCGCTTGCCCGCGCGTAATATTTGTGTGCATATGATAAAAAACTCCTAGAAAGTATATTCATCTAACATAAAAATCTGTACCGAAGGGTCCCCGGCCATATGGCGTTTCATAAAGGTTTTTTTTAGGCTGGGGCGTATGGTGGCGGAATAATAGATAGCCTTGGGCAAGTGCGGAAAATACGCCTTTAAATAGGTATATTTGCCGAAACTGGCCGACACGGCGGCAGGTTTATATTCTTGCCACTCTTTTAGGGCCGCTTCGTTGATAGCGTTCCGTTTTGCGGCACTTTGCTCATCATTTTCAAAGCCTTCCGGTAGTTGTAAAAGTAAGTTGAGTTTATTTTTTTTAATAAGGCGGGCCGTCGGACCGGGTTGTGTTTCCCAATACAAATGGTCCGTAGGAATATGATAAGCCTTTGCAGTATGTAAAATATAGTCTATATCTGTTTGTGTGAGGTCCGTTTTGAGATCCAGCCACCAATATTTTTCCGCCGGGGCACGCAAGGCTGAAAAAATATCATCCGGTTTTATGTGTTTTTTTAGTTGTTTTTCATCGTGCGCCACATAAATTTTTTTATCGTTCTTTTCAGGCACGGCCATTAAATCCAGTTCAAAGCCGGAATATTTATCTTCTTTTTTCTTGGCGCGGCGCGGGGTGTTGACTTGGTGCAGAAATAAAATTTGTTTGGCGGACGTTCCCACGGTATAATCGGACGGCTCCGTTAAGAGTTCCGGCAAGGTGAATTTTTGCTCGGTATATACATACATAAAAGCCGTATAGGCCCCTGTTAAAACAAGAGCCAACAAAACAAGCGCTAAAACCAAACGGTAAGTTCTCATAGCCTTTCGGACAAAAAAATACCGCCCCCGTAGGAGCGGTATTTTTATAAATTAGTTATTGGCGGGCCCGAAGCGGTTTTCGCCTTCGTTGCTGGGAAGCACGGCAAAAACAAACAACACAAGACCACCGATAAAAGGCACGAGGTTCAAAAGAAGCCACCACGCGCTTTTGTTGGTGTCGTGCAAGCGGCGGGCCAAAATAGCCAAGGACGGCAAGAAAATAGCCAACTGGCACAAGTTAAAAATAATTTGGCCGGTTTTACCAAAGAAACTAAGCACCGCAGCAAGAATCAAGAAGGCGATAAACGTAAACAATACATACAGCCAATATTGTTTGCGGGTTGCGCGGCCTTTAAAATCTACATAATGGTTTTTAAAAACATCCAAAAAATATTTATTAATCATAATTTCTCCTTTAAACAACTACTTAATTTATAGCACAAATTTTAGGCGCGTTTCAAGTTATTTGTAAAACTTGGCAAAGGTTTTAAACGCTTCCCCGATTTGGGCCGGGTCTGCCCCGTCCGCAATAGGGGTAAAGTTTTCGTCGTAAAATTCCAAGTTTCCGTAAGCATCCATTACCGTTAATTTGTCCCCGGTCCGAACGGCCTTTTTGGTGTAACTGGAAATAATGCTAAACGGGCGCGGGGTGCTGTCAAACAAGTCTTGGCCGATAGAATAGTCAGCCGGCAGATTGGCACAATGGTAAACATGCGTTAAAACCGTGGGCGCAACGTCATAGTGGTTAGTGCGGTAGGTGAGCGTTTGGGCGGGCGCGCCGGACGGACTCCACACAAAAAGCGGAACGTGCGTTTGGTACTTGGCAAAATTACTATTGTGGCCCCAAAAATTGTTGCGCGTATCGTTAATTTCCTGTCCGTGGTCTCCCGTCAATACAACCCAAGTGTTTTTTAAAAGCCCGCGCTTTTGTAAGTCCGTCAGCAGGCGGTCTATCATTTTATCGGTAAAGTGCAAAGAGTTTTTATAACGGTTCATATACGGGGTGGGATCCGTGTTTTTAGTTAAAAGCAGGTAATTCATCGCTTCTCCGGCGGGTTTAAAAATTTGGTCCTCTTTGGGTGAATCACTGCCGTGCGGGGCATCTAAAAATACAAAACCGAAAAACGGCGTCTTGGGGTCGTGTTTATCTAAAAAGGTTTCAAAATCCGTTACGGCATCTATATCCCTTTCCCATTTGGTTTGGCCCTTGGATTCCAGGCGCAAATTGGGGATAGCGGCAAAAATATTTTGGTGGAAGGCCGGGCTGTTTAATTTGCCGCTGCTGTAAATGGCGGGAGTATAGCCCAGGGTTTGCGCCTCGCTAACCAAAACGGGCGGCAGGTGGCGGCTGGTAAAATCGTTCCAATAGGCATAGGGCATTGAATAAAAGAGTGAAAAAACGCCCGCTTCGGTGGCATTTCCGCCGCTTAAATGGTTGGCAAAATAATGGGCTCCTGCTTGTTTGCTCCATTGGGTCAAACGGGGCATAATCTCGGGCGTAAAACTGTCAGAGCGCCACGATTCTACCAAAATAATAAGCACATTTTGCTTTTTATCCGGCGAGCAGGAAAGCGTATTTAGCGGATAGGCTAATTTCCCGCGTGCGGGCAGCGCATACGGCTCGCGTTTAGGCTCAAAGCCCATTTTGCGCAGGCGGCGGTTGGCGGAAAGTGGATTGGCGAACGGAAGTCTGTCCCGCTGGGCGGTAATGGACGGAACCATCATAAACTTGGCCCACGCAAATAAACCGTTATATGCAAATAAAATCATTACCAAAAATACACTTGCCCAAACGAGGGCTTTATTGGACAAGGTGATTTTTTTGCTGATTAGCGTCAGACCCCACGCGGCTGCAAACAAAATAACCAGCCCCGCAAATGCCATTACCCAAGTAGCGGCCGGGAACATAAAGATTTCCCGCCCGGCCGGCCCAAAAAACAGTTCCAACATCGCAGGGCTAATGTGAAAGCGGTATTGGGAATAGACGATAATGTCCAGTACAAAAAAAAGTGAGAAAAATCCCCCCCACGCGGTAGCCGCGGCTTGCAGTGCGCGCGGGCCGATTAAACGGAACGGAAGTGATAATATAAAAAGCCCTGCGGCAAAGAGCGACATTTGCCCCGGGATAAAAAATACCGTAAAGAGATTTCCGTAAAAATCGCCCGAAAAGCCGCCTGTTTTAAAATAAAAAAGGGACAAAATGCACCACACCAGCCAGTTAATAAGTACAAAAGCACAGAGGTTTCTAATTTTCATAAAAAAGTCCTTGAAAGGGTTTGTTAAATTATATCTTTTTTGGCGGTTTGACGACGTAAAAACTCTACGCATCGGGCCAATTCGGTTTCTGTCAGCCTCAATACACTACCTGCCAGACGGTTTACTTCGCTTTCCAAAAATTCCGTATTTGTCTGCTGATTTTTGGTTTTTAAAGTGTAAATTTGCTTTGCCAGTTTTTCAAGTGCGGCCTGTTCCTGTTTCCCGGCAAAAGGTACGGGCAAATCGTTTAGCGGGGCGGAGTAAAGTTCCAGCAAATTCCCCTTGCGTTTACCCTTGTAAAACAGCCACGCATAATACGGCGCAGAATTAAACAAAGCCAGCAAATACCATAGCGAAACCCCGCGCGGGGCCGATATAAAATACACATCAGAACTGGCATACCACGGACCGGGCGTATAGGCAAATGTATTTTTTAGGGCGCGTTGGGGCACGGCCAGTTTAGGGGCATCAAAATTCATTTTTCGCCGTACGGAGCCAAACCAATATTCCCCCCGCTTTAAAACTTTGTCTATGCCGTTGTTGTTTTGCTTGCGTGCGAGCAAAACGGGCGCAAATTTTTGCAGGTGCGTACGCAAGGCGGGATATCGGGAAAAATCGGTATTTTTATCTCCGGGATAGAAAAAATCAATCAGCCAGCGGTTTGGAATCTGCCGTGGCGCATAAGGAAAAATATCGGAATTTTTAAAAAACGGTTTTAATTTTGTTTTTTCTGTTTCGGACAGAATTAAACCTGTTTTTTCGCGTGAGGATAAAACAAACACGCCGTCGCCTTTTTTAATACCGGGAAGTGTAAATTTTTTTAAGTGGGCGGCAGAAATTTTGTCGCACCCTGTCATCAGCCCGTTTGTAACAGCGGCTACCTCTTTTAAGGTGCGCGTAACCTTTTCCATTTTGGCGAGCACCTTGTTTAAATTTTCCCCGGTTTGCAGAAGCAGATAATCATTGGGGCCGCGAAAAAGCGCATATTGGGGAACGGGCATACCATTTACGGTGCAGAGGGTTTCGCTTTTGCCCTTTTCAAAAATACTTATTAAACTGTGGTGTCCGCCGGCCGCGGCAAAGAGGCGCTGTTCGCCAAAGTCCTGCAAATGCACAAAAGTCGCATTTTGGCGTAAGGTTTTGCGCAAGAGAGTGGCCCCTTGCGCGGTAGCAAAGTAAGGGGTGGTCAAAAAACCTGCGGTGCCGGACGGGTGTAATATTTTGAGCGCAAGATGAAAAAACAGATAAAGCAAATCACTTTTTGGCATTATTTTATCTTGCCAAAGCGGGTTTTGGCGCAAAGGTTCAAAAACGGCGCGGTGGTTCTTCTGTCCGACGTATGGCGGATTGGAAAGAACTATATCAAATCCGTTCTTTTGGGTAAATACGGCAGGAAATTCCGTTTGCCAAATGGGTTGGCCGTTGACTGCTGATAGGGCATCTAATACCCGCAAATTAGGAAAATCGCGGGGTGTTAGGTCAGTTAAAAGAGCCAGGCGCAATTTAAAGGTGTCTATGGCCTGCCGGGAAATATCGCCCGCGTACAAATTCTGCCGGACCACTTGCGCTAAAATTTGCCCGTAAGGCCTTTGCGGCTTGGCTTTATGGATAAGGTTCGCCAGTTTTTGCGCAAAAGGAATTAGCAAATTTCCAGCCCCGCAGGCCGGGTCGCATACGGTTAGATTTTTTAAAAAAATAAGCGTTTTGCCCCCCGCCGTTTGGGTGCCGTTTAGCAGGGCTTGTGCGGTTGGGGCAGGTAAGCCGCCTTGGCGGCATAAAACATAAAACAAAGTTTGCTCGGCCAACTGGCGGGCTACCGTATCCGGCGTATAAAAAACACCTTTTTCACGTCCGTCCGATTGTAACAGGGCTTGCAAAAATCCTAAATCTGCGGGAGAAAGGTCGGCTTTATTCAGTGCTTTTATGAGCCACGGAGGTAAAACCGGTTTTTTAGGCAGAAAACCAGACCACGCGCGGGCTTTATCTCCCACCAATTTATGGACCAAGGCAGCATACAAACCTGTCAGCGGGTAATCTTCCTGCCGGCAAAGGAGCAAAAGGTTTGTAAGGGTGCGCGGGAGCATATAAAAATATCCGTTACTTTATTCTGGCACAGAATATAAAATGAGGAGGCGGGCCATTTTAATAAGCCCGCCTCGATGCATAATAAAATGCGTTATTTCACTTTTTTGCCTTGTTCCAAGAGCAAGGTGAAAGTGGTCAGGTTAGTTACCTCGTCGGGACCGAAGAATTGAATCGGTCCGGGGAAGGTGTAAAGGTCCAACTCGGCCCAATCGGCGCGGTTTTTAAGCAAATGCTTAAAGGGTTCGCCTTTGAGTTCCACGAGAGCCTTTTTGATAACCGGTTTTTCTTTACCTTTGCGGCGTTCAATGTTCATCATCATTGTCAGCGGGATACCGCCGCATTCCCAATCTTGCGCTTTTTTAGTCAGTTTGCGTACGGAAGAAAGGTAGCCCGAGCATTTGTTGAGTGCCAAAACGGCGGCATTGTAACCCAAGGCATAGGTATAGTTCGCGTCAAAGGTGGACGGAATACCGCAGCGGCCTTCGTACCCGAAGAAGTGCGTAATGGCGGAGAATTTGCCGTCATATTTGCCTTCCTTCTTCATTTCGGCGAGTTTCGTGCGGAGCATTTCCACCAAAAGTTTTTCGGTTTCAATCAAGGAAACCTGTACGTTGCCGTGCGGGTCGCGGTCCAGCATCAACTGGCTGGCGATACCAGCGGGCAGGGATTTCATCAGGTCGGCGAGTTTGGCCGGGAGTTTGGAAATGATAAAGGCTTTCTTTTCAGCCACGGTGTTCATTTTGGACAGTTCCGCTTCGTTTTCGGCCAACGAGTCGTTAAGCGCGCTGATGAGTTCCTTCATTTCCGGGATAAATTCAATTAATCCTTCCGGCACTAATACCACACCGTAGTTTTTGCCCGCTTTGGCGCGTTTGGCAATAAGTTTAGCCAAATCGTCCACAACTTGGCCGAGCGTCATTTTTTTAGCCAATACTTCTTCGCCGATAAGAACTGCGTTGGGATGCGTTTTAAAGGCTACTTCCAACGTAATGTGGGAGGCGCTTCTGCCCATCAGGCGGACAAAGTGCCAATATTTGCGTGCGGAATTGACGTCGCGTTCAATATTGCCCACGAGTTCCGCATAAATTTTGGTAGCGGTATCAAAACCGAAAGAGGTTTCAATTTGTTTGTTTTTGAGGTCGCCGTCAATCGTCTTGGGCACACCGATAACGGAAATATCCACACCCTGTTGTTTTAAATATTCGGCAATTACGCAGGCGTTGGTATTGGAGTCGTCGCCCCCCACCACTACGAGTGCGTCCATTTTGTTCGCCAACAGATTGTCTTTGGCGGCTTTTAATTGTTCGTCCGTTTCAATTTTGGTGCGGCCGGATTGGATAAGGTCAAAACCGCCGGTATTGCGGTAGTCCTTCATCAAGGCCGGGGTAATTTCAATAAATTTGTTTTCTACGATGCCGCTAGGGCCGCCCAAGAAACCAAAAAGTTTATTTTTGGCGTTGGCTTTTTTAAGACCGTCCAGCAAACCGCCGATGACGTTGTGTCCGCCCGGGGCTTGACCGCCGGAAAGAACCACGCCCACGCGCACGGCCTTTTTGCAGGCGGCGGTATTGGTGCCTTTTACAAAAGTAATTTCAGGCAAGCCGTAGGTGTTGGGGAAAATCCGTTTTACGGCGGCTTGGTCGGCTACGCTTTTGGTCGCTTTACCCAATTTGGGTTTTACGGCCGCGGGGCCTTTTTTGAGGATGTTGGGAAGCACAGGCTGGTATTTGCAGCGGTGCTTTTGAAGATGAGAACAAACGCTTTTAGCGGTATGTTTAGTAGGCATTACTCTTCTCCTGTTAAGATAAAATCTTTACCTTTATTATACAAAATTCCCCCGGGGTGTATTGGGAAAAATAAAATAGTATAAAATAATTAATAACATTTTGGGTCTTTTGGCCCTTGCGAAAAAAACTGTTTTGTTGGACAATATAAAAAGGATGTGTAA
>NZ_JAJWTS010000015.1:1976-38491 GCF_021632165.1 Candidatus Avelusimicrobium fimicolum | reverse complement strand
TGAGTTGTTGGTCGTGGTCCTTATCATCGGCATTTTAGCCGCAATGGCAATGCCTTCCTACTTCAAAGCAATGGAACGCTCCCGTATGACGGAAGCCGTAACATTGCTTGCTAACATTGCACAGGCGCAACAACGCAAATATATGCAGATTAACTCTTATGCCAAAAATTACAGTGGTTTGGACGTTGCGCCGAAAGGTGCTACGGGTGGTGAGTATTGTACCAAAGGGACCTTGGCTAAGAGCGCATGTGGTAACGGTAATGGTTTCTTAGTTTCCTTGGAACAAACAAATACTACCTTAAACGAGGGTAATGCCGTAGCCAAACGCGTGGGGCCTGGAACCTTGCAATATGATTACAGTTTGGTACGCTATTATAATGGTGAAGGAACCCAATGCAACGCAGCAAACAAAAACGGTGCGGAACTTTGTATGGATTTCTGTGGCTTGGATGACACTGCTGCTGCTGACTTTAAATGTTGCAGTGACGGTACCAAAGGCAATAAACAAGGCGCTTGTGCCGAACCGACTATGGACCTCGGCAAATAATATTATTTAGCAAATGGCTAAAACCGCTCTTTCCTCTGTTTGGGAAGGGCGGTTTTTAATGGGGGGGAAATACATAAGTTTATTTTGTATTGTCATTCCAGGGCCCGCATACAAGCGGGAACCTGGAATCCAGAAATAAAATAAGGAGTTTTTCTAATAAACAGACTGGATCCCGGGTCCACGCCCGGGATGACAATTAGAAAGAGTGTTATCCCAGAGGGGAGCAGGCGGCCCGCCAGGACCCGGCGCGGAGCGTTCGGGAAACTGTCGTTTGTCTCTTTTTGAGTAACAACAGATCCTGGACTACGACTTTCCAGGATGACGGCAACGACGAACACCAGATTCCCGAGCCCTGCGGGCGGCCACTCTTTCGGGAATGACGATAAGCAAAAAAGCAAAAAGCAAAGGCAATCGTCATCCCCGAGTGTTTTTGTCGGGGATCTGTCGTTATTGTTGTTTGCACGACGGACAACGGATCCCCGAACCCTGCGGGCCGCCAAACCCTCGTGGATGACGAAGGGAAAAACCCCTTTCCCCAAACCCTGAGGAGCCATCAACCAAAGCAGAAAATAGCCGTCATTATCAAAGAAGTCGTCTTTACTTTTTAAGTGTGGAACAAATTTCCTGCCCTTGGGGGGTGCGCGGAGTGCAGGTTAAAGGGCCGCCGCCAAAGGGGTAGTAAAGCGTATAAATGATGTCCATAGCCCCGGTGCGGGCATTGGCTTGTATGCCGCCGCGTTCCAACACCAGGTCAAAGCCGCGGCAGGAAAGTTTCTGCGGGCCAATTTTCAGGCACTCGCCCGGCAACACTTGCCACTCGCGCGGGTCCACCCCCGGGCGGGATGCGGCCGCCACCTGGGCGCGGGCGGCTTCGTCCGTTTCTGCCAGTACGCGCGTGAGTTGCACATACCGCTCTGTGTGTTGATATTGCGGCAAGGCAACTCCCCACAACAAGAGAAGCACAAACACAATCGCCAATGCTACCGATACGAGCGTTATCCAAGTAAGGGAGGCTTCCTCGTCTTCTTCTTCCATTGAGTCCGGGTCAAATTCGGCAGATTTTAAAATTACCGCGCTGTGGCTGATTCGGTCGTGCAAGGTGCGTTTCTTTTTGTCCCACGCGGCTACAAAGAATCCGAAATAAAAAGTTACATTGGTTACCAGTTTGGAAACAATGCGCTCCGTGGCCTGCCAAAAGGAAAGCCGGCGGCCGCGGCGGTCCACTACCTTTATGCCCATTAATATTTTTCCTACGCTGGCTTGAAGGGGGGAACTTTCCAAGAGCGCATAATAGAGCCAAATGATGACGAGTAACACAAGCGAAACGGTGGCATAACTCTTCATCATTTGCCACAATACCCAATACAAAACAGCAAAGAAAAGAACGTCAATTAAAAAGGCAAAAAAACGTTTTCCTATTCCGGCGTACATAAGGCACCTCCCAGAACAGCATATATGTATAGTATAGGGGTTTAACGCTATTTAACAAGCCGGAAAATGAATTATAAACATAGGGGCACGTCTTGTGCGTGGGCGGCTTTTAAGAGGTCATTGGGGTTGATTTTAATTTGCAAACCGCGCAGTCCCGCGCTGACGTATATAAAATCCCACAAAATGCAGTCCTCGTGGATAAAGGTAGGAAAGGGTTTCTTCATACCCAAGGGGGAACAACCTCCGCGCATATAGCCTGTAACCGGCACGAGTTCTTTGACGTGCAGCATTTCGCACGATTTGTTGCCGCTTGCGCGGGCGGCGGCCTTCATATCCAGTTCCGCCCCGCCGGGGATTACACACACAAAAAAGCCCGTTTTATCGCCGCGCAATACTAAGGTTTTATATACTTGGTCAATGTTTTGCCCCAGGGTTTGCGCAACGTGCAGTGCGCTTAAATTTTCTTCGTCCACCTCGTAGGGGATAAGTTCATAGGAAATATTTAATTCGTCCAAGTGGCGGGCGGCGTTTGTTTTGTGAATTTTATTTTTCATTTTTTGCTTCCCTTGGCTTTTTTGGAAGATGCCTTTGGGGCGGCGGGTTTGGGGGCGTGGAGTTTTTGCTCCGGGTGCGCTGCCAAAAATTTATCCACCGCTTCCAATTCCGGCTTTAAATAACGCCCGGTATAAGATTCCTTGCACCCGGCTACCTGCCGGGGAGTGCCCGTGCAAACAATCGTGCCGCCCTTGTCGCCGCCTTCGGGGCCGAGGTCAATCAGCCAGTCGGCGGTTTTGATAACGTCCAAATTGTGTTCAATAATCAGTACGGTATTGCCCTTGTCGGCCAGGCCGTGCAACACGTGCAAGAGTTTATCAATGTCTGCAAAGTGCAAGCCGGTGGTTGGCTCATCCAAAATATAGAGTGTTTTTCCGGTGCCCTTGCGGGAAAGTTCGTCTGCCAGTTTTACGCGCTGGGCTTCGCCGCCCGAAAGCGTGGTGGCGGCTTGGCCCAGTTTAATGTAGCCGAGGCCCACGTCGTTTAGAGTTTTTAAATAGCGTTTGATTTTGGGAATAGCATCAAAAAATTCCAATGCCTGCGATACGCTCATATCCAATACTTCGGCAATATTTTTACCCTTGAATTTTACTTGTAAGGTATCCTCGTTAAAGCGTTGGCCGTTGCATTCCTCGCACTTTACATAAATGTCTGGCAAAAACTGCATTTGAATTTTTAAAATGCCGTCGCCTTGGCATTTTTCGCACCGTCCGCCCTTTACGTTAAAGGAGAAACGGCCCGGCTGATAGCCCCGGCGCTTGGCTTCGGGCATTTCGGCGAATAAGTCGCGAATATGCGAAAATACGCCCGTATAGGTGGCGGGGTTGCTGCGTGGCGTTTTGCCGATAGGGCTTTGGTCCACAATGATAACTTTATCAATGTTTTCCAGCCCTTTAATGGCTTTATGTTTGCCGGGGGCATCTTTGGCTCCGTAAAATTTTTGGGCAAGGGCTTTGTATAAAATTTGGTGGATAAGCGTGGATTTGCCCGAGCCGGACACCCCGGTTACGCAGATAAATTTGCCCAGCGGAAATTTAACGTCAATATTTTTGAGGTTGAACTGTTGTGCGCCTAAAATTTCCAAATACTTGCCGTTGCCTTTGCGCAGTTCCTCGCGCGGGAGAATCATCCGCCGTCCGTTTAAGTAGGAAGCCGTGAGCGATTTTTCATCGCGCAAAAAATCAGCTGTCGGCTCTGCCGCCACAATGTTGCCGCCGTATTCGCCTGCCGCGGGGCCGAGTTCTACTACATAATCGGCGGCTAAAATAGTGTCCTTATCGTGCTCCACAATGATAAGGGTATTGTCCAAATCGCGCAGATTTTTAAGCGTATCAATTAAGCGGTCGTTGTCGCGCGAGTGCAAGCCGATAGTCGGCTCGTCCAATACATACAGTACCCCCGTTAAGCCGGAACCGATTTGCGTAGCCAGGTGGATACGCTGGGCTTCCCCGCCCGATAAGGTTTGGCTTTTGCGCTCTAACGTTAAATAAGAAAGCCCTACGCTGTTTAAAAAATTCAGACGGGCGCGGATTTCCTTTAATACGTCCTTGGCGATAATTTTTTCCTTCTCCGTTAGTTCAATCTGTTCAAAAAAAACTTTGGCGGCGGATACCTGCATAGCCGTAATATCATTAATATTTTTGCCGTTAATGCGAACGGATAAGGCCTCGGGCTTTAAGCGTTTGCCGTTACAGGTGGGGCAAGTGATTTCGCGCATAAAGCGATTATATATTTCCTCTTTTACAAAGTCGCTTTCGCTTTCTTGGTAGCGGCGTTTTAAGTTGGTAATTACGCCCTCAAAATCCTGCTCGCCGCCCGAAATGACGGACGTATAACTGGCTCCGCCCACACCGTAGAGAATTAAATCGCGTTGTGCTTTGGGTAATTTTTTCCACGGTGTATTCATATTGATACGGCTGCGGTGGCAAATTTGTTTTAAAATATCAAAATAATAACCGCTCCACGAGGTTTTCCAACGGTGGGTGCGGGTGGTAACGGGATTGTGCCACGCGGCAATGGCTCCTTCGTTAATAGAAAGGGTACTGTCCGGCACGACCAAATCTTCGGCCACCTCTATTTTCAGCCCCAGACCGTTACAGTCCGGACACGCACCGTAAGGGGAGTTGAACGAAAAAAGACGCGGTTCCAGTTCACTAAACCCGATACCGCAATGTGCGCAGGCGTTATTTTCACTATATGTAAATTCGCGCGGCTGGTCGCCCTCGGCTTCCACAATGTGCACAAGCCCTTGTGCGTATTTTAATGCGGCTTCCAAACTTTCCACCAATCGTTCACGGTCAAATTCTTCTACAAAAATCTCGTCTGTTACCAGTTCAATGGTATGCTTTTTGTAGCGTTCCAGCGAGGGGGTATTGTCCAACGTGATGACCGTACCGTCCACGCGGGCCTTTACATAACCTTCTTTTTTAAATTTGGCAAAAAGTTCTTCGTAAGTTCCCGCCCGTCCGCGGACGACGGGGGATAAAATAAAAACGGTTTTTTCGTTAAATTTTTTTAAAATATCCTGTGCAATACCCTGTACGCTCCAAGATTCCACTTCCCGTCCGCAATGGGGGCAAAAGCGGTGTCCCACGCGGGCAAATAACAGACGTAAATAGTCGTAAATTTCCGTAACTGTGGCAACAGTGGAGCGTGGATTTTTGGACGGATTTCTCTGCTCAATGGAAATAGCCGGGGAAAGCCCCTCAATATGTTCTACATCGGGTTTTTCCATCAGTTCCAAAAATTGCCGGGCATAAGCGGACATACTTTCCACATAGCGCCGTTGCCCTTCGGCATAAATGGTGTCAAAAGCCAAAGAACTTTTACCCGAGCCGGACAGCCCGGTTACTACGACCATTTTATCCTTGGGTAATTCTACGGTAACATTTTTTAAATTATGCCCTTTTGCGCCGATTACTTTAATACTCTTCATAATGTTAAAAACCCCCAGGGGCGTCGCACTCTTTTTATAAGCGCGTAAAATGCCCTTTTTGCTTAAATAAATTATATAATTTATATATCTTTCATACCCGGAGCGCGCGCGTGAAAAAACCGCTTAAATATTTGCTCTATACCTTGGGCATCCTTTTATCCGTCGGCCTGATTGCCGTTATGATTTATCAGGCTAAGGACAGTTTTGTAAAAATTTGGCAAGGTGTCAAAACCAAATACCTCTTTTTATCTTTGTTGTCATCCGTTCTTATTTATGTGGCAATGGGGATGAGCCTTTATGAAGTGCTGCGTATTATGGGGCGGAAAGTTTCTAAAAGCGCGGCAATGGGTATCGCTCTTGTTTCCACCACGGTAAACTATATCGTTTCCTCGTTGGGGGTCAGCGGGTTTGCCTTGCGTGCCCACTTGCTAAACCGCCGCCGGGTGCCGTTCGGCACTTGCGTTACGGCCAGCATTGTCATTACGGTACTTTTGTATTTTGTGTTGGCGATTATCATTTTGCAGGGGTCGGTGCTGATGCTGTTTAATTCGTCGGCAACCACAATGCAACTGCTAAAAAACTTTTCGCTTATTATTGTAATGTGTGCGGTGTGTGTGGTGATTACGGCATTTCTGTTTAATAACGAACTGCGCTCCAAATGGTTGCGAAAATGTTTCCGTATGATGAATAAGGTGCTTTACCACGTGTTCCGCGCCTTAATTCCAAAAGGAAAATATGATGACTTTATGGACCAGTTGGACGAAGGGATAGACCTTATCCACCGCAAAAAGAATAAACTTACTATGACGATTATTTACGTCTGTGCGGATTGGCTGTTTACGATTTTTGTACTTTATTTTGCCTTCCGTGCCGTGGGCATACACATTACGGCGGGGGTGTTGGTTGCCGGGTTTGCCGTCGGTATGGTTACGACGCTAATTCCCATTTTGCCGGGCGGTTTAGGCGCTATGGAATTGGCGATGACGGCGGTTTATTCCCAAATGGGTATAGACTGGGATTCCGCCTTGATGGCTTCGCTGATTTACCGTGTGGTGTATTACATTTTGCCGGGTATTGTAAGTATTTTTATCTATTGGGGCTTGCAACTTTCGTCCCCTTCCTCGCCGCGCAAAAATAAAAAGTCCAAAGGAGCCCTGCTATGAAAGAACGCATTAACGAACAAGTCCCCAGCGTGCGCCCCAGTTGTTATGTGCATAAAACGTCGGTATTAATCGGCGACGTTACGTTAGGGGAAAATGTGTCTGTTTGGCCTTGCGCCGTGTTGCGCGGGGATATCGCTTCCATTACGGTGGGGGATAATTCCAATATTCAGGAAAATGCCTGCGTTCACGTCAATTATGATGCCCCTTGTATTATAGGCCGCGGGGTTAGTGTGGGGCACGGGGCAGTTGTGCACGGCAGTAAAATCGGCGATAATTGCCTGATTGGGATGAACGCCGTGGTGATGGAAAGTGAAATCGGCCCGAACTGTATTATCGGTGCGGGAGCAGTTGTGCCGGCTGGAAAAAATATTCCGGCGGGTTCTCTTGTAATGGGTGTTCCGGCCAAAATTGTACGCAAACTGGAAGAAGACGAAGTAAACGGTATTATCAAAAATGCCCGTGAATATGCCGGGGCTATCCGTTTGTACAAGGATAATTGCGAAGAGTTGTAATATGAAAAAAGTGGTACTTATAGAAGATTCCAAGGTGTTGGGAAACGCTCTTTGCGGTGCCTTGAAAGTGGACGGAATTGAGGTGCATTGGGCCGAAAACGGCGTGGCCGGGGTGCAACTGGCTAAGCAGATAAAGCCTAATTTGGTTCTGCTTGATTTAATGCTCCCTAAATTAAGCGGGTTTGACGTGTGCAAACTGTTAAAGACCGATAATGCCACCTGGCGGATTCCGGTGGTAATAATGTCCACTTTATCCGACCCCGAATCGCGCGACCGGGCTACGGAAGCGGGGGCTGATTATTTTATTCCCAAGCCCTATGATTTAGCCGCCACATTAGCCGAAATAAAAAAACTGTTGCAGATGTAGTTTGGCTTGTTTCCCTGCAAAAAGTACAGGGTACAAAGTTATATGGTAATGATTAAAAGTTTCAGGCCGTTAAATTAGGAGAGTATATGTCTCAATCCACAAAGAAACAAACCGCAAAATTAGATTTGGACGCTTTGGAAAATTTGCTTGATGAGGGCCGTCCGTCGGACGTTTTGGCGGTACTGGCCGAGGCCAAAAAGAAAGATGCCGCCGCTTGGTTTTTAACGGGGGAGGCGCAACGCCAACTCGGCTCCTTTGAGGATGCTTTAAAGAGTTATGCCGCCTGTTTGAAAGTAGCCGACGAGGCCGAACGCCGTATGGATGCGCTTTTGGCGATGGCGGCTTGCTACCGCACGTTGGGACACTCTGCGGCTGCGTATGAATTGGCCGAAGATGCCTTAAAAATGGCGCAGGAATTGGAATACGACGAGTTCGCCGTCCGTGCAATGCAAGAAATGGGTATGGCCTTGCGCGCTTGGGGCCGCTTGGAGGAAGCACTTGATTTGTTGGATGCCGTTTTGTCCGCCTATACACAGTTAAAGGACTATGCCGGAATGAGTTTTATCCATTGGGCCAAGGGGGGAATCTTCCGCCTGCAAGGCCATTTTGAAGAAGGCGTAGCACAGTTTAAAAAGGCTATTTCTCTTGCCAAAAAAGCGGGCGATGATATTTCCGTGGCCTACGGGCATTGCGGACTAGCCGGAATTAGCCGGATTTGCGGAAAGATTGACGAGTGTGTAAAGAATTACAAATTGGCGGAAAAAATCTTCCGCAAAAGCGAGGATGTTTTCGGCAAGGCCTATACCAACTGCGGTATGGCCAACGGCTTGCGCCAACAGGGCAAGTACGACGAAGCCCTGCGCCATTACAACGTGGCTGATAAACTCTATTCGTCTATCCACGATACGGTGGACTTGGGCTTTGTAAAATGGGGCCGCGCGGATATTTTAAAACGCAAAAACAAAATGGCCGCCGCCTTAAAAGATTTGGAAGAAGCGCGTGTTTTGTTTGACAATTCGGATGAAAAACGCGGGCAAATTCTCACAAAACTTTCTTTGGCGCAGGTGTTATATGCCTTAGGCCGCACCGATGAAGCGGAGCAACTCTACGAGGAGGGCGTATCGCAGGCGCGCGCCGAGGGGTTGCATACTTATTTGGAAAGTTACACCTGATTTAAGTTTGAAGCAGTAAAAGCCCCTAGGCCTGTTCCTAGGGGTTTTTCATTAGTTATATTTTGTTCCCTTGTAAAAGGGAAAAAGAACAACTATACTATAAATATATTCATCTGTTGTAAAAGTGCCGTAAGGCGGGTTTTACAGCGGACTATTTTCTATCGGGGAAAATATGAAAAAATATCTTTTATTATTAACCTGTTTAACACTCGCCGCCTCTGCAAGTGCGTGGGGGCTGTTGGAGGATTTGGTTTCATTTAATGGGGATCCTTATATATACAAGAAAAGTTTTTTGTATTATGTGCTGACTGCCAAAAACCCCAAGATTCGTGTGTGTGTGAGTACAGAGGGAACCAGCACCGACCCGGCCCGTCAAAAAATTACGCGGGACTATTTTGTAAAGTCCACGCAAGACGCGCTGGACCATTGGTTTGCTTTTCTTCGCGCAAACTTGGGGGAACCTCAATCGGCACAGCCAATGACTGCCAAGGGCAAAAAGAAATCTAAAAAAGAGCAAAATGTTGCTTCCAAGCCCGCCTTTTCCGTTTTTATGCCGAGTGACAGAAGAGCGGAATTTGCGGATATTTTGGCGGCCTTGCCTCGCCGTATTGAATTGCAGGTAATTAACCCCAACGGGGAGGACTGCGACAAAGAAAAGAAAGGTCAGTACGATTTGCGTATTAAATCCGCAGGAAATTTTACGCATGGCAGTATTGAACAACAAACTTCTAAGTATCGTGGCAGTGCCGGGGCGATAAAAGGTGTTTATTCTCCTATTACCACGCATTGGCAACTTTCTTTGCCGGGTAATGATGATTATTCTTATCATGAGTTGAAAAAGATGGAGGCACGGCGGGAGGGCCGTCCTTTTGTCGGTGGATATGTATTGGACTATGATATGGTGCGGGTGGGCCGGCACGAAATAGGCCATTTCTTGGGGTTGGCTGATCAGTACACAGAGGACGGAATAGATAAGGTTCACTCTTTATTGCGTGTTGAGCCGAAAAGTGTAGTGATTGGTGGCTTATCCTCTGTTATGGGCCCTTCTTCTTCCAACGATGCTACCCTTACCTGTGATGATTTGGAAGGCTTTATAAACGCGGTGGACTTTATTTGGGGTATGGAGGGAAAAAACTCCCCGCGCGTGCAAAATGGGTGGAAGAGCCTGTGCGGAAAACCTTATACCTATTTGCAGGGGATTCCCGTCAAAGATTCTGCCGATATGGCCAAGGTACAGGCCTATTTAAAAAATTGGAAACAATCTGCCGTGCAACTGGGGCAGTTGGCCCAACTGGGGCAAGAGTGGCGCGCTTATTTGGAAAAAGTCCGCAAAATGGAAGAGGAGTATGTTGATGCTTTATATACCAAACGCCAACAAATGCGGGGCGGTTTGGATAAGGCGGGGCTGGCTTTGTCCGCCGAGAGCCGGTACTTAACGCAAAAAGCGGCTAAAATCAAGGATATTATAGAACAGCAAATTGCGCCAGCGGAAGAGGCCGCGCGGGCAGGCAATATTTCAGCCCAGCAGATACGCCAGTTAGTGCAAAATTTAAGCCAATACAAGGGACAATATACGCCGGAATCCAAGGTTTTAGATGCCAAGGGATTGCTGACGGCCCAACCGTATGAGGATGACTTTTCGCCGATTACTTACCCTTGCTTGGTTTGCGGTAAACCGGTGGGGTTGGAAAATGGTTATTTAAGCCAAGATGTAAAGGTACTCGGACGTATTCGCCCCTATCATATTCATAGCGCGTGCGAAGCTAAGGCCTCTGCCTATTATTCCAAATTGGGGAACACTTACCGACATAAGGCGACCAAGCGCACAGTACCGACGTGGACACAACTGACACAATCGCAAGAGGCTAATCCTTTGTTAGCACAGTTGGAGACGGATTTTATGCCTGCTAAAAAGACGGTTCCCGTGGTGCTTGATAATCTGGACGCTAAAAAGGGTAGCGAGGTTGCTCCGCGCAAAAATCCTTTGGTGGCGTCGTTGCCAACCAAACCCGCGGGAGCAACGCCTAAACGGGCGACTCCTTCGTCAACCCCCAAAAACAGCAAGCCTGCTTCTGATGGGCACAATGCAGCCCCTGTCAAGCAGAAAGCGGAACCCGCTAAGCCCGTTGTATCTCCCGTTCAAACGCCTGTTATCGCGCCTAAGGCAAAATGCGTGGTCTGCGGACAGGAAATGGCGGACGGTGCTTTTTACACCGATTCCGTGGGCCGCACCGTGCATAAACACTCGTTGTGTGCGTACCGCTTCTTTAAGCGTTTCCACAAAACGGATGAGGATAGCCTGACCCGCTATTCGGACTATTACTTTTTCAGTATGCCTAATGATGTGGTGCAGGCCAAGGCCGATATGCGTAAACTGGATTTGACCTTTGCCGATATCCGCCGCTACCGCGCGCAGGAAGAAGCCGCCGCCGAAGATTTTAAGAAATCGCTTGAAGCGGAAAAATTGGCTAAGGCGCAAGCACAGGCCAAGGCCGAAAAATGCCGCTTGGTGATACAAGTAACTCCGGCGGATGTGCAAGCCTATGAAAAGGAAAATAAAGCGGTATTGGCCCGCGTAGCACAAAAAGAAGCAGGCGGACGGCCCCTGACCAAAAAGGAAACCTTGGTCAAACGGCATTACGCCCACTTAAAAGACAATTTGGCCCTCACGGAAGAGTGCAAGGGTTAAAATATATAAAAACCCCGGGTTTTGGCCCGGGGTTTTTTTGCAAACAGAAAGAAATTAGTTGATTTCTTTAATTTCCACGTCAAAGGTCAAATCTTTTCCGGCTAACGGGTGGTTAAAGTCCAACACCACTTCTTTATCCGTGATTTCCTTTACCACCGCGCGGAAAGTGTGTCCTTCGTTGCTGGCACCCACCATATCACCTACTTTTAAATGTTCAGCCCCGCCAATGGCTTCTTTCGGTACGCGGCGGATGGCTTCCGGCAAGACTTTGCCATAGCCTTTTTCCGGCGCAACTTTTACAGTCTTCTTGTCGCCAACTTTCATCCCGGTAAGTTCTTCTTCCAAGCCCGGAATAATGTGCCCTGCTCCGTGGGTGTATTCCAACGGGCCGCGTCCGGCGGAGGTGTCGGCTACTTTGCCGTCAACCGTAAGGGTGTAGTCAAATTTGACTTTGGAACCTTCTTTAATCATTTGTTTCTCCTTTTGGCGCCGGGTGTCCCGGGCGAAAATATAATATATTGTAACAGTTTTTTAGCCAATGCGGGGAAAGTCGGCCCGTTTGGCGGATTGGCAGAATTTACCAAACAAAACCCCCGCCCGGGTGTGGGCGGGGTTACCAATATATTGGTTGGGGGGAATCAATGCGGACCGTCCCCCATGGGTCCCCTCACGGCGGCTTTGCCTGCAATGCGCCGTATGAAAAGGTTTGCCACTAATAGTATGGCTTATTGTCCGCCCTTTCACAAGCGCAAAAACAGGTTAGATAAGCAATTTGTCGTTATTATTGTTGTCATTCCCGAGTGTTGTAGTCGGGAATCTGTTTTTGCCGTGGTTGTTCTCTTCCGAAACAACAGATCCCCGAACGCTTCGCGCCGGCTGACACTCGGGAATGACAAGAGAAAAAGACTACTTATTAAACAAGCGGTCATTCTGAACTTGTTTCAGA
The DNA here is from genome assembly GCF_021632165.1 of Candidatus Avelusimicrobium fimicolum. Lineage (NCBI taxonomy): Bacteria > Pseudomonadati > Elusimicrobiota > Elusimicrobia > Elusimicrobiales > Elusimicrobiaceae > Candidatus Avelusimicrobium > Candidatus Avelusimicrobium fimicolum. The sequence goes on along the minus strand of NZ_JAJWTS010000015.1, from coordinate 26,174 downwards.
ATCTACATCTTGGGCCGTTCGTTGTTACCGTTTTGAGTCGTTTATTTTAAAGGGGTTGTTCCGTTTTTTTTTTGTTAAAATTTTGATAATTCGCGTGGGTTGTATCCGGATGTGTCTGTCGTATAAAAATGCGTATAAAAGGCCGTTTTGCTCAAATATAAAGGCCTTAAAAGGAGGAAAAAATGAAAGGGTTTATTGAAGTTAGCCGTGCGGCTACTTGTGCTAGTGTCGTCATTCTGGAAAGTTGTAGTCCAGAATCTGTTGTTGCGAAACGGCGAGATTCCGTAACCCTGCGTGCCGCCAAACCTTACGGAAAGACGTTTGTTCGGGGTGGCCGCACGGCTTCTTGCACAATAAGTGCCGGCTTTACCCTTATTGAACTCTTGGTCGTTGTCCTTATTATCGGTATTTTAGTGGCGGTGGCGGTGCCGCAATATCAGTTGGCAGTGATGAAGAGCAGAGTGTCGGCTCTGATGCCCTTGCTTCGCTCTATCAGTGATGCGGAAGATGCGTTTTATTTGGCCAATGGCTATTATACCCATATTAAAAATTTGGACATAGCACTGCCCCAGGATTATATACATCAATATGCTGATAGAGATTTCTTTTGGGCAGATGGAACATATGTTACGCAGTGTGGAAAGGGGTGTGGTGGAGAAAATGGGCAGACTGTAACCGGTGGGTTGTATCAAATCGTAGGAAATACAGGGGCTCCCAAGGTGGCGATTACGTTTTACGGACAGTATTCCTCTGAGTATCAAAATAGGCGTGTATGCACCAGCACTACTTCCTTAGGTACAAAAGTATGTAAAAATTTAGGTGGCAAACCCATATCCAACAGGCGTTGGCTTCTCCCTTAAAGCAATAAGAAGTCTTAATAAGTCTCCCCTAGTTTTTCCGGGGGAGACTTATTATCCTTAATTTGCGTTGGGTTGTTTGCCCACAATATTTTTGATGTTTTTTCGGGTGGTTTTAATAATTACCTTGCGGAAGCACCACAACGCCCAAATGTTCGGCACAGTCATCATCGTCATTGTAAAAATGACAAGTGCCCACATAAAGCGGGTGGAACCGTTGGCCTCGGCGGTGCGCAGTAAGGAGTCGGAAATCGTCCAATCCAACGAAAAACTGGTGCCAATCCAGCCGCCCACAAAGGTCAAAATAATAAACAGCACGCGCACAGGTTTTATAAGCATATTGGAACCTTTGCACAAAAACTGCAAAGCCTTTTCCACATAATATCCCCAACCGATAATAGTCGTGAACGAAAAAATTACCAGCGAGAAAATCAAAATCGGCGTACCGATATAAGGCACCGTTTTAAACGCGCTGTTGCACAGGTTGGCGGCATAGACGTTGGGGTTTTGCCAATCTCCTGCCAGTACAATAACCATACCCGTCAGCGAGCAAATAAAAATCGCCCAAAATACAGACGTAGCCGAAATAATCGCCATTTGCGTAGCACTGCGGGTTTTGGCCGCGGCGGCAGCAATAGAGGCACTTCCAAGCCCGGCTTCGGTTGCCAGTACAGCCCGCGTAACACCTGCGCTTAAAGCGGGTACCATAGCCTGCACAATAGCCATAATGCCTATGCCGGCGGCTCCGCCCACAGCGGCCTTGCCTGTAAAAGCGCTTTTAATTATCATTAATAAAGCGGACGGAATTTCGGTAAGGTGCATACAAAGCACAATAAGGGCGAGTAATAAGTACAAGCCGCCCATAATCGGTACCAGCCACTCGGAATACGCGGCAATACGTTTTACCCCGCCGATAATCACCACGCCCGCCGCTATGGCTACAAATAAGCCGACATACCACGGGTTTAAATTGTACCCTTCGCGCAAGGCATCGGCAATAGAGTTAGATTGCAAGGCACTCCCGGCGGTTAAGGCCATTAATACCGTGCCCACCGCAAAAATAAGGGCGAGCCATTTAAACTTTAAAATGCGGGAAAGGTAATACATCGGCCCGCCCACATATTCGCCGTCCGGCAGGCGCACGCGGTATTTAAAGGCCACCATACATTCGCAGTATTTAATGGCAAAGTTGAAAAATCCCGCCACCACCATCCAAAACAGCGCCCCCGGGCCACCCTCGGCTACGGCGGTGGTTACGCCGATAATGCTCCCGGTGCCTACGGTTGCGCCAATCATTACGGCGAGGGAGCCGAAACTGCTGACCATCCCCTCGGATTCTACTTTTTTAACCGACAGTTTCATTGCCGGCCAAGTGTATTTTTGTAGAAAATGCAAGCGGATAGTAAAATAAATACCTAAAAAAAGCAGGATAATAATCATTGGCGGACCCCACACCAAAGTGTTAAATCCGTTCATTACGTCGTACATATGCTGCAAGGTTGGCGCCGTCGCAAATGCGCAAACCGCTGTCCATAATTGTTGCAGGCTTTCCATTGTGTTTTTTTCTTCCTCCCAAACGGTACAACTTTTTTATTGTACTAAAATATAAGAGGAAACCTGCGAAAAATTTATAAGGGAAACCTTTCCAAATCCACGCAATATGATATATAATTTAGTAACGCGCGGGTTTGCCCCGCATTAATAAGGAGACGGGTTATGAAGAAACTTTTACTCGCGGCCTTTATCGCCGCTTTCGGCGCCGCCGCTTGCTCTTCCGGCAACGCCAACACCAAAACTGCGGATTCCCGCAACAAAGCATCCGCCAAGAACGCCAAATACCAAATTATTGACCAGGAGTTTGACAACCTGTTGGCGCCTGAGGCCGATTACGACACGTTGCCCGCCTATGAATTGCAGGCCTGCGGCGATTCTTATCTGCCGCCCGCCGAACAAACGGTAAGAGGGGCCAAAAAGCCCGCTGCTAAGGTGGTTAAAAAATCGACTGCCAAAAAGAAAACGTCCAAGAGTTCTTCCAAAACCACTACGACCAACAAAAAGGTAGTAAACAATACCAATATTTATTATTTAGACGGTTCCGCACCGAATACGTCCACCTCGTCCACCAGCACGACGACCACTACTTACACTAGCGACGAAGTTGCGCCGGACACCTTGCAATAATTTATGCTTACGCCGTTAGAAAAGGAAGCACAACTTACACAAGAAGCCCATAGATTATATGGGCTTCTTAAATCTGTATCCAAAACAAAAGCCGCCAAGTGGACGTTTGAGGACTGCCTGGCCGCCGCACCGTATGTGCTGGCGATTAACCGCTTTAAAAAAGAGCAGAACGCGGTGATTCTCGCCCACTCCTATACCACACCCGATTTGGTTTACGGGGTGGCTGATTTTCGGGGGGACTCATATGAACTGGCATTAAAGGCGCGCTCCTCTACTGCGGATATTATCGTTTTTGCGGGCGTGTGGTTTATGGCGGAAACGGCCAAAATCATCAACCCGGATAAAAAGGTAGTTATCCCGGCAGGCAAGGCGGGGTGCACTTTGGCTGATTCTATGACGGGAGAAGATGTAAAAAAACTGCGCGAAAAACACCCCGGCGTACCGGCTTTGTGCTATATTAACAGTTCCGCAGATGTAAAGGCCGTGTGCGATTCGTGCGTAACGTCCGGCAATGTTTTTGATATTGCGCAGAAAATACCCGGTAATGAACTGATTTTTGTGCCTGATATGTTGATGGCTCAAAATATTGATGCCGAACTCAAACGCCGCGGTACGCCCAAAAAGATAATTTCTTCCGGCGGGTCCTGCTGTGTGCACGATAAATACCGCCCGGAAATTGTGGATAAACTGCGTGCCGAACACCCCGGTATTAAAATGTTAGCGCACCCGGAATGCCCCATTGAGGTTTGCCAAAAGTGCGATTATGTAGGCAGTACCAAGGGGATGGCCTCTTATGTGGCATCCTCGCCGGATAAGACATTTGGTATGCTTACGGAGTTTGGCCTCGTAAACCGTTTGGAAGCCGAACACCCGGACAAAACCTTTATTTGGCCCTACGGCGTGTGCAGTTATATGAAAAAGAACAGTTTGATTAATACCCTGGAAGCGTTGATTGACCCGCGCCCCGACCAAGTGGTTACGGTGGACGGGCGCGTAGCGGTCCAGGCCAAAAAAGCCATTGAAAAAATGTTTGAACTTGCAAAATGATACTGGATAAAATTATTGAACTTGCGTTGTTGGAAGATTTAAGTTTGGGGGATATTACCTCGGATACTATTTTTACGCCCGAAAACCGGGCCAAGGCCGCTATCCGCGCCAAAGAAGATTTGGTGCTATGCGGAATGGACGTAGCCAAAACCGTGTTTCACGCGGTGGACCCGGACGTCGTTTTTACTCCGCTTAAAAAGGACGGCGATAATGTGAAAAAAGGCGAAGTGGTGCTGGAACTGACCGGAAGCACTTTGTCTATTTTAAAGGCCGAAAGAACCGCGCTTAATTTTATGCAGCGGATGAGCGGTATTGCCACCGCCTCGCGCGAATATGCGGCTATCGGCAAAAAATACGGCGTAATGATTGTGGATACGCGCAAAACCCAGCCCGGTTTGCGCCGCTTGGATAAGTACGCGGTGCGCACCGGCGGAGCGCGCAATCACCGCATTAGTCTGGCCGACAGCGTGATGATTAAGGATAACCATATTGCGGCGGCAGGCTCCATTACGGCGGCCGTCAAAAAGATTAAAGACGTTATCGGGCACACTCCCAAGGTGGAGGTGGAAACCACGACCCTGGACGAGGTAAAAGAAGCCCTAAACGCCGGGGCGGATATCATTATGCTGGATAATATGACCCCCGAACAAATTGCCGTATGCAAAAAGGAAATTGCCGGGCGCGCCATTATAGAGGTGTCCGGCGGCGTGAATAAAACGAATTTGGAAGCGTACTGCGCGGTCCGTCCGGATGTGATTTCTATGGGAGCGCTTACGCACTCTGTTCCGGCAAAAGATTTGAGCCTAAAAATTGTACAATATATTAGTTAAGCGATTATTTAAAAATTGGGAGTAGCAGATGAATTACAATGAGTTGTTTTCCCAAGTGGTAAGCCGCTCCAAGGCTTCCGCCATTAGAGAACTTTTGAAAGTGATAGCCCGCCCGGATATTATTTCGTTTGCGGGGGGGCTGCCGGCCCCGGAATTGTTCCCCACGCACGAAATTGACGGTATTATGCACCATGTGCTGACGAAAACCCCCAAACAGGCTTTGCAGTACGGCACCACCGAAGGGCAAATGGCTTTGCGTACGGAACTGGTAAAATTATTAAAAGAAACCGAGAATATTGATGTAACTACCGACCAAATGATGGTGGTGTCCGCCTCCCAACAAGCCTTGGATATGACGGCGCGCCTGTTCGTAAACCCCGGCGACAGCATTATTACCGCTTGCCCTACTTATTTGGGCGCGTTGCAGGCGTTTCACGTGGCGGGTGCTGACATTACGGGTGCGGAAAGCGATGCGTATGGTATTTTGCCCGAAGATTTGGAAACGAAACTGGCTGAATTAAAAGCCCGCGGCAAACAATGCAAATTTATTTATTTGGTGCCCGATTTCCAAAACCCCACAGGCACGACGATTCCGGAAGACCGCCGACTACAAATTTTGGAACTTGCCCAAAAGTATAACACCTTTATTTTGGAAGATTCTCCATACCGTCAAGTCCGCTTTGAAGGCACTTCCCCGCGTACTTTTTACGCGTTGGACAACGGCCGTGGCAACGTGATTACAATGTTCACGTTTTCCAAGGTGTTTGTGCCCGGCTTCCGTTTGGGCTACATTGTCGGGCCGGAAGATGTTATTCGCAAATATGTCATTTTAAAGCAGGCGATGGATTTGTGCACTTCTCCCATTTTGCAGTTGGCTACGGGGGAATATCTGCGCAGCGGGATGCTGATGCAGCACGTCAAAGAAATTATTGCATCTTACCGCGAAAAACGCGATTTGATGTTGGAAACCTTGGCTAAATATATGCCGAAAAATGTTTCTTGGACGCGCCCCGAGGGGGGCCTCTTCCTGTGGCTGACCTTGCCTAAACACATGAACGCCACAGACCTGTTGCCCAAGGCCATTGAAAACAAGGTGGCCTATGTGGCCGGAGTAGATTTTTATCCGCAAGGGGATGTGTTTAACGATATGCGTTTAAATTTTTCTTACTCTACCAAAGAGCAAATTGTGGAAGGCCTAAAACGCCTTGCGCAAACTATTAAAGATAATTTGTAAGTGCTTGGGGGAGCCTGTACAGGTTCCCTCTTTTTTAGGTCCTTTGCCCTATATAAAAATGGGTCCAAGGGCCCTGTTATTTGGGGTGAAAGTATTGCAAAATGTAAGTATGGGTAAAAAAATATTTATTTTATTTTTAGCAGGTTTACTGGTTCCTACGGCGGTTTTTGCGCAGAAAAATCCGCTTAAATCCGTTAAAGGGGTAAGGAGGGCTTTGACAAGCGCCTCCCGCGTAGTTATCCCGGCGGAAGAAAAAGCGTTGCAGCATTTGGTGGAAGCCACGCCAGAACGCCAGATTTTAGCGCGTTTTGCTTCGGTATTGCCCTCGCGCGGAGTCTTGGCCCCGTTGTTGAAAGACGGCAAACTTCACTCGGAAATATCCAATACACTTTCCCACGAAATCTCTAATGCCCTTTTCAAAATGCAGGACCGAAACACCAATAAATTAAGTCCGTGTATGGTGGTTCTCTCCCAGCGTATCCGTACAGGGATGAAACTCAGTTATACTTATTTGCTTGCATTGGAATATGAATTGCGCCTTGCACAAAAACAGGCGGAACAGGAATTTCGCAAGCGCTATCAGTATTCGGCGGGGACCCAAATTTTGGACGATAATCCCAATTTTCGCGCCCTGTTGGGTGAGGCCACGGCACAGCGGTTGAACGACCACTTCTTGCCGCTTTTGCCTTCTGCGGACAGAGTGCGGTTCTTAAAAATTTTAATGCAGGGTATCTTTGCTCCTACGGTTAATACGCACGAATTTTATACGGCCCTTTTATACCGCGAGGTCCGCACCGGCTTGCGCGAAATGGGCGGTACTTTCAGCACCGAGGAAGTGCAATATTACGGAACAATTAAAGACATGCTCTTGTTCTGTGCCCGGGTGTCTGCCGAGGAAGCGGCCTATAACAGTTTGCAATCGCCACGCCAAGTACGGGAGTTGTTTGTTTATAAGATAGAGGAAATGTCTTCCCGCTTTGCAGATACTCCCGCGGCGCTTGCGATGTGGAATAGGCTTGTAGAATATTACAAACATCATTTTGACCCGCACAATCCACAGAAATAAAATACTTTTTGCCCCGGTTGGTTTATTTCCCGACCGGGGTTTTTGTTATTATGCAGTTATTTTTCAATAAGTTCCAAATCGGCACATTGTTTTTGCCTGAGGATGTTTTGCCCGGTTACGGTTTCCGGTAAAGGAATATCGGTTGCCTTTTCGTCGCAACATTACAAATGCGGCTTCGCCTATAAGTGTTAATCTAAATCTACAACTAAAAACAAAATACTAATGCAGTTTTCTATCATTGGTTTATGCTTCTATTTTGGTAAAATATAAATATGTATTTCCCTAAATTACTTATCCTTTCCTGCTGTGCGCCCTGTTCTTGTGCGGCTATCAAAAAATTGGCAGATGACGGCATAGATGCCACCGTTTTATTTTATAACCCGAATATCTATCCGTCGGCTGAATATGAAAAACGGCGCGACGAGCAGAAGCGCGTATGTGAGCATTTTGGCCTAAAATTTGCCGAACTTCCTTATGAACCCGAAAAATGGGATAAAGCCGTAGCCGGGCTAGAAAACGAACCCGAGCGCGGCAAGCGGTGTTCGGCCTGTTTTTATATGCGTTTGGAAAGAGCCGAACAGTATGCGCTGGAACATAAATTTACGGCGTTGACCTCTGTGTTGGGTGTATCGCGCTATAAAGATTTGGACCAAGTAAACGAGGCCGCCCGCCGCGCGTGGTATGCCGTAGGTAAGCCGTATGCGGCGATTAACTGGCGCAAGAACGGGTTGGAAGAATTGCGCCAAGCGCTTGTAAAAGAATTACAATTATACAAGCAGGATTATTGCGGCTGTAAATACAGTATGAGGGTTAAAAATGACAAATAAGGTTTGGCGGCGCTTGGCTACGGTAGCGGTGTGCACGCTGATTTTATTCTTTGGGGCAGACCTTGCTTTGCGGTGGGTATCGTCCAGTATTTGGATGAAAAAATACGCCGTACAAAAGATGCAAGAGGCCACCGGACGCGAGGTGCGTTTGGAAAAAATGTCCGTCAGTTTTATGGGGGTAAAGGCGGATAAGTTTGCTTTATCGGAAGCGGGCGGTTTTGAAAAAGGAACTTTCTTATCGGTGGAGCGGCTGCGGATTAGGGTGTCGCTTATCCATTTAGTTCACGGGCATATTAAGTTAAAATCGCTTACCGTTAGCGGGGTGGAAGCCTATTTGCTCCGCCGGGCTGACGGCGCGTTTAATTGGGCGGATTTGCTGCCTGCGGATGAGCCGTCATCAGATGAGATTGCGCAAACGGATACACTTTCCTTGCCGTATTTAACCTTAACAGATTTATCGTTAAAAAATATCAATATATTTTATCAAGACGAGGAAAATAAAAGACAATCCGCGCTAAAAAATATTACATTGCGGGGCAAACGGCTGGTGGTGCGGGATTTGATTAATTTGGGCTTTGCGGCGGACGGCTTTTACCAAGAGGGGGAAAAACAGTATGAATTCCCTGTATCGTTTAATGTGCGGTTTAATTTGGCGGGAGGCAATTTGTCGCGCGCGCAGGTGCAAATACCCGACTTTTTGCTTTCTTATAACGGTGCCAAAGTTAAAATAAATTTTCAAGCGCAGGATTTTATTGCGCCCCACATCAAGTTGGGTGTTACGTTAGAAAATTTAACCACGGATACTTTGCAAAATCTCGTGCCGGACGAACCGCGCTTTGAGGTCCCGCAGGTGCATTTTAAAACGGATGCAATAGCCAATTTGCCGGAGGAAAAACTGACGGTTAATCAAGCGGTTTTGGCCCTTGCCGGGGTGAAACTGTCGGCTATTGGCGGCATAGATTACAGCGCAGTTTTAAAATACGAAGCCCGCGCTGAGTGGCAAGTTGATTTTAAGGAGTTTCTTGCGCAACTGCCCCAACTGGCGGAGGAATATCAAGCCGCAGGAACAGTTGGCGGTACGGTGCATTTTACCCAGCAGGATTGGCAGACGACCGTTACAGCGGCCGATATGGGTGCAAATGCGGGCTATGCGGGCCGTTTGGAGCAAGGGGTATTGGAAGTATCCGCACAGGGAACAACCGATTTTAAAACGGCGGTTTCCAGTATAACCGTCTCCGGCTTGCTGAATAAGGAACCTTTTTCTGTGAACGCATCTTGGAACCAGTCTCCCAAGGATTTGGCAGTTTCGTTAAATGCTTTTGCAAAAAAATTAATTTTGCCGCCCTTGCCGGAACGTACAGAGAAAGGCGTGGCTGAAAAGAAAGTACAAGCGGATAAACAGCCTGCCCCTGCGTGGCCCTTGCCACCGGCCACCGTTACCGGAAAAATACAAATAGATGCGTTGGATGCACCGTATATTGCGGGGCGGCAGATTTTGCTCCAAGCGGATTTGGGCAACCTCACCCCCGATATGAAGCGCGCACGCGGCGAACTCAATTTGTCTATGGGGAATGGGGAAATTAAGGACTTATATAAACTGACAGATGCTAATGCTTTAACCAAGGTGTTGTTTATGTCTGTAAATATCGTGGGAAAAGTATTTAATTCGCTTAATGTGTTTTCTGTGTTAAACGGTATCGGCAGCGGGCTTGTGTCCGCCGTCAGTACATCAGACAAAGAAGAGGATACCGTTTTGCAAACCGTTACCGGACCGGACGGACAGCCGATGCAAATCCGTGTACCCAAAAGCCAACAAAAGATTGACGGGCGTATGGCTTTTGATAAGTTTACTACCGACGTAACCTTTACCAAAGGCAAGGCTTCCGTAAAAGACGGCAGTTTTGTGTCTGATATGGTGTCTTTTAGTTTGAACGGTACGACAGATTTTAACAGCGGTAAAATAGATATGACGGTACAGGCTGCCCCGGGTAAACACGAGACGGACGGTATTATGCCGCTGAAATTGAATATCGGCGGTACGGTGGACGACCCCAAGGGCAGTATGAGTATGCTGGGGTCTGTGTCGTCGCTCGTTACGCAAGGTATTGGTAATAATTTTGCCAGCCGCTCCGTAAAAAAGGGCATTGGCGGACTATTTGGCATTTTTAAAAAGAAGGAAAAACAGACCGAGCAGCCGGCGGAATAAACCGGAGTGTTTTCTATTTAAAAAGGCAGTAAAATGTGAGGCGTGAAGAAAAATTTTATCTCAATAAAAAACCCCGGGCTTTATAAAAGGCCCGGGGTTACAATTTGTTCCTAATTTATTTGATAACTTCTTTGATGATTTTGTAGGCGGCAGGTTTCTTTTTGCCTGTTTTAAGTGCTTGTTTGAAGAGGGCCGCGCCGTCCTCTAACCGTTTTTTATCGGACGCATACAGCGTGGCAATTACGTCGCCTTTTTTGACGGCATCACCCGCCTTTTTGGAGAGCCAAATGCCCGCACCGTAGTCAATCACGTCTTCCATTGTGTTTCTTCCGGCGCCAAGCAATACTCCGGCCATACCGGCGGTTTTTGCGTCAATGTGTTGGACATATCCGGAGGCTTCGGCCTTGATTTCCAATTTGAGTTTGGCATCTTTAAAGTAGCCTTCCGGGTCGTCCACGGATTTGGGGTCTCCGCCTTGCCACTTCACCATTTCGCGCAGTTTGGCGGCTGCTTCGCCGTTTTCAATCTTTTCTTCCATCAGCGCGCGGGCCTTTTTGATATCTTTTACTTTACCGCTGATAACCAGCATATTGGCGGCTTCTTCAATTAAAAGTTCGTAAAAGTCGGGCGCGAGGGTCTTGTCGCCTTTTAAAATTTGAATTGCCTGGCGCATTTCGTTAGCGTTGCCGATAGCGCGGCCGAGCGGCTGGTCCATATAGGTAATCAGCGCACGGCATTTCAGGCCAAGGAGTTTGGCGGTGCTGACGAGCGCGCGGGCCAGTTTGCGGCTGTCTTCCAATTTTTGCATAAACGCGCCGGAGCCGTATTTTACGTCCATTAACAGGCTGTCCACCCCTTCGGCATATTTTTTAGAAAGAATACTGGCCACGATGAGCGGGCGGCTTTCCACGGTGCCGGTGGCATCACGCAGGGAATAGAGTTTTTTATCGGCCGGGGCCAGGTCTTTGGTCTGCCCAAACATACAAACATTTAATTTTTGAATTTGGCGGTAAATCAGTTTGACGGGTACGCGCACCTCAAAATTCTTCATAGATTCCAATTTGTCCAAGGTCCCGCCCGTATGGCCTAATCCGCGGCCGGACATCATCGGTACGGCTACTCCGCCGCAGGCCACCAGCGGGGCCAATGCCATAGAAATACCGTCGCCCACGCCGCCGGTGGAATGTTTATCTACTTTGGGAAGTTTGGTGGAAGAAAAATCAAGCCGTCCGCCTGAGTGGGCCATCGCCTTGGTGAAAAGAGCGGTTTCTTTGTCTGAAAGGGGATTTAAAAAGCAGGCCATTAAAAAGGCGGAAAGTTGGTAATCGGGCACGGTGCCTTTTGCCGCGCCTTGTGCAACAAAGTTAAATTCCTCTTGGGTTAGGGCTTTGCCTCCGCGTTTTTTGATAATTACATCAATCATTCTCATGGTGCTGCCTCCTTGTATTTAAATGCTACCGTCTGGAATTTCAGCATAGCATTTTATTTATTTAAAGAAAAGGTTTTTTTGTATAGATAAAAAAATCCCGGCACAGAAAACTCTTGCCGGGAAAGCATTATTTGAGTAATTCTATTTCCGCTTCCAACTCGCCTAATCGGTCCAAAACTTGGGTTTTAATGCGGTTTAAGCGTTCCAGTTGCGCGGCAAAGGAAGCCTGCGTGGCGGCTTGCCAAAGTTGGTGTTCCGTGTCGGCAGGAGAGACCTTTTTTTCGGCTTGTTTTAATAAGTATGGTGCCCGCACGTCCAAAAAGTCCTCGCGTGCCATCAGTTTGCCAAGCAACTTTTCCAGCCGTTCGTGCTGGGTTTCCAATACCGTTAAACGGTTTTTCTTTAATTGTTCCGCAGTAAGAGAAAAAGGTATTTTGTATGTCATTGTTCCGTTGGGCCATAAAGCGTCTTTTTCGGCGCGGGTGGCTTGGACGGTTTGGGCTATTTTCTTTACTCCGGCCAAATCTTGCGGGTGATCTAACAAATACAACGCAGCAGACGGTTCCAAGTATGTTACGGCTCCTAAAATGAGGTTGGCGCGGTCTGTGGGGAAAAAGGCCGATACTTCCGAAAAGTGTTCAAAATCCTCTCCCGTCCAAAAGCCTTTTTGTTGTAACTTTTTGACGAGGGCAATTTGTACGCGCTCTGCGTAATCCAACGCGGCATTGTCGGTTTGGAAGGGGGTTCCCTCGGGGTCTAAAAGAAGTTGCGGAATCTCCCGGAAAGTACCCATATATTCTTGGACGAAGTAAAACGACAGCCCCTGCGAAGCGTTGGCAACCGTCATCATCATTTCCGTCTTGGTGGCGGGTAAAATGTCCGGGTCGTACAAAATGGCATCTAAGAGTTTGGGAAGTGTGTTGGCCTTGGTATCTACAATGCGATCAATTACATCTCGTCCATTTAAGGCGGCTTCCGTCAGTCCGGCGTGGTCCGGTTCCGGCATTGGGATTACCCATACCTCATCTAATCCCGGGGTGCCCCAATGCAGTTCCGGCGTTTCGCTGTTCAAAATGTCGTATTGGTCTGAGGCATTTTTCGCCCGTGCCAAAGCGGCCGTTCGCCGGTCCCATTTTATACGGCTTGCCGGGGTGGGGGAAGATGTTTTTTGGTCCAAAAGTTGGCCGAGGGCTTTCCGTTCTTGCTCTAAGGTTTGTACTGTTTGTTGTAAAAAGCGGGTCCGCTCTGCGGTAGTGGCGTTGGCGGCGGGAACTTGCGGCAAAGGGAGCCCTAAGTTTTTTAAATGGTTGCGCGATGCGTTAAATTCCGGCGTAAACGCCCAACCCGGATTTTTGATTAAGGCCTTGCGCGTTTGGTCTATGGCATAGAGGTTGGAGGATAATAAATGAAATTCTGATTCCGATAAAATCTTGGCCGGTTGGACGAATTTAGTGGCGGTAAAAGATTTTAAAATAGCCTTTTGGGCTTGCAGGGGAGTAACTCCCATAATACAGACGGTAAGTAACAAAATAAAAAAACGTAAGTTCATTGTATTCTCCTATGTAATAAGAATAAAAAATATCGGCTGGGGGAACAAGAGTCCAAAGACCTATTTTGTAGGCGGGTCCTTTGGTCCCTTGTTTCTGGGCCCTCCGCACGCGAAGCAGATTTGATATCATATATATAAGCAGTCTATTTTGGAGGAATTATGAAGAAACTCGCCGTACCGGGGTGGATTAAGTCTTACGCTTGGTTCATCTTGGCTAACTGGGTGGTGTTTACCCTTTTCCGCGGAATCTTTTTATTTGTGTTTCACGCGGCACTTGTACCGCAGTCTTACCACGAATTGTGGGAGACTTTTTATATCGGTGCGAAATTTGATGCCCGCCTCGCTTGTGCGTTGGCAATCCCCTTGGGCTTATATTTTACCGTTTGTGCTTTTTGGCACGGGGCGCGTGTTATCCGCAAGGGTATTTCCGCTGTGTATGCGTTGCTGGAAGCCGCGGTACTGCTTATTTACTTTGCCGATTTTGCACACTATGCTTATATTGCAATGCGCATTAACTACTCCATTTTTAAATATTCCGAAAATGCCCTCATCTCCCTGCAAATGGCTTGGGAAACATATCCCTTGGTGTGGGCTGTTATCGGGCTGTTGGTCTGGGCCGTGTTGGGTTTTTGGTTTGTAAACCGCTTGCAAAAAAAAGCATTTTTCCAAACGGATAGTTACCGTTGGAAAGGTAATCTGGGTTGGTTTTTTGCCGGTTTGTTGGTTACGGGCGGGCTGATGTTTGGCCAGTTGAGCCAATATCCGCTCCGTTGGAGTAATGCGTATCACTCTACCAACAATTTTATTTGCAATTTAACATTAAACCCGGTACTTAATATTTTTGATACGGCCCGCTTTGTAAAGGCGGATAGTTTTGATAAAACCAAAACGCAGCAATATTACGATACTGTAGCCTCTTATTTGGGCGTACAACACCCCGATAAAGAAACGCTTAATTTTGAACGTACCGTGGCGGCAAAACCCAAAGCGGAGCAGCACGATTACAATGTGGTGGTTATCTTTATGGAATCGTTGGCTTGGAATAAAATTTCTATGACCAATCCGGATATTGACCCCACGCCGTTTATTAAAAGTTTGGCGGATAAGTCCATTTTGTTTACGCATTTTTATTCGCCCACATCCGCTACGGCACGCGCTGTATTCGCCACAGTTACGAGTATTCCGGACGTAACGTCTTTTAAAACCAGTTCCCGCAATCCCTTGATTGTGGACCAACACGTCGTGGTAAATGCCTTGCGCGACTACGAAAAATATTATTTCATCGGCGGCAGTGCCAGTTGGGGTAATATACGCGGTATTTTGGAACATAATCTGGGCGGTGTGCATATGTACGAGGAAGGTAATTTTGAACACGAACACCGCAACGACGTGTGGGGTATTTCGGACCTGGACCTTTTCCGTGAAGCCAACCGCGTTTTGAACAAGGAACAGGAAGAAAACAACGGCAAGCCGTTCTTTGCGTTTATCCAAACTTCCGGCTATCACCGCCCTTATACTATCCCGGCTGATAATGCGGGTTTTGAACTGAAAGATATCGGCGAAGATTTGGCCCATAAACGCAGTTTTGTGAGCGTGGCCGAATACAATTCCCTGCGCTTTTCCGACCACGCTTTGCGCGAGTTCTTTAAATTGGCGGAAAAATCGGATTATTATAAAAATACGATTTTCCTGATTTTCGGCGACCACGGTTTGGCGGCCCCCCAGTCCGAAAATATGCCGCGCGGCTATGTGGACTTAAACCTGATTAACCACCAAATTCCGCTGATTATTGCCGGCGGGCCGATTAAAAAACCGCAGGTAATTAACAAAACTGCCAGCCAGGTGGATATTTTGCCTACGGTAATGGGTATTTTAGGCCGTCCGTACTTTACGCGGGCTATCGGCCGGGACGTGCTGACGGACCCCGCTCCCGAACCGGGTGCGCTTATCTACGGTTGGGCTGTTTCGCCCGCTACCATCGGCTTTGTGCAGGGGGATTATTACTACCACAGCCAAGGCGAAAAGGAAGGCCTTTACAAGTATGCCGCAGATAATTATAATGAGGATATCTCTAAAAAAGAGCCGCAGCGTTTTGAGCATATGAAGGCGCTTGCCAAGGGACTGTATGAAACGTCCCGCTACCAGTTCTATCACAACCAAAAACGTGATGAACGTGATGATTAAGGAGAAACGATGAACGGACTTTGGATTATTGTTATTTTGGCGGCGGTATTTGTGATTTATGCCGTCAGCATATATAACGGGTTTGTGCTTTTAAAGAACCGCGCTACCGAGGCGTGGAGTGATATTGAAGTGCAAATGAAACGCCGCTATGATTTAATCCCTAATTTGGTGGAAACCGTAAAGGGATATGCCCAGCACGAAAGCGCCACCTTGGAAAAAGTTATTCAGGCACGCAATATGGCTATGTCGGCGCAGGGGAATATGAAGGAAATTTCCCAAAGCGAAAATATGCTTACCGGGGCATTAAAATCTATTTTTGCCCTGTCCGAAAATTACCCGGATTTAAAGGCCAATGCCAACTTTATGGAGTTGCAACGCGAACTGCGCGATACCGAGGATAAAATTCAGGCCGCCCGCCGCTTTTACAATGGCAATGTGCTGGCTCTTAATACCAAAATTGAAATGTTCCCCAGCAACATTGTGGCTTCTATGTTCCACTTTGAAAAACGGGAATTTTTTGAATTGGCGGAAGGTGAAAACGCTGCCCGCCAGCCTGTAAAAGTGCAGTTCTAACGGGAGCCGTAAATGGCTACCACCTATGACTTTATAAAACAAAACAAGCGGCGCACCGTGCTGCTTGTTTTGTTGTTTCCTATCTTGTTTGCGCTCTTAACGTGGGGCGTGTTTGCGCTTATCTTTTTTGTGATAGGAGGCGACCCGTACGCCACGGTAAGCGAATTTCAAGCCACCGACCAAATAGCAGAACTTAACAAACTGATGATGTTTGTTTTGCCCATTTGCTGGGGGCTTGCAATGGTGTGGATGGCCATTTCTTACTTTACGGGCGACCACATTATTTTAAATAGCGTAAATGCTATCCCGGTAACGGCGTACGACCAGCCTGAAATCTACCGTTTGGTGGAAAACCTGTGCATTACGCGCGGCCTGCCACCTCCTAAAATCTATATTTTAAATGACAACGCACTCAACGCCTTTGCCACGGGGCGGGATCCGGAGCACGCCTCTTTGGCGCTTACCAAGGGCATTGTAAAAAAACTGGACCGCGCGGAATTGGAGGGGGTTATTGCGCACGAACTTGCCCACATAGAAAACCGCGATATCCGCCTGATGTTAATTACCGTGGCGGGCATTTCGTTCTTTACGCTGGCGGGCGAAATTTGTTTTAGGATGGGGTTAAGCCGCGGGCGCAGCCGGGAGAGCGGAAAGGCGAATTTGCTGTTTTTTGTGTTGGGCGTTATTTGCCTGATTTACGGCTATATTATTGCGCCGCTGCTGCGTTTGGCTGTTTCCCGCGCGCGCGAATACCAGGCAGATGCTACGGCGGCCTTAACTACGCGTAACCCGCGTGCTTTGGCAAGTGCGCTTAAAAAAATATCCGCTTGCCCGTATGTAGAGGACATCCAAGAACACTCCTCTATGGCGGCTATGTGCATTGAAAGCCCCGTAGGACCTTTGGGCATGGGGCTGTTTGGCTCGCTGTCGGGCCTGATGGCTACACACCCGCCCATTGAAAAGCGTATTCAGGTGCTTTTGGAAATGGACCGCGGCATTTAATTTATCCCGAAAAAGGCCCCTAAAAGGGGCCTTTTCTATTCCATTACTTTTTCCAAACTGGGGTCAAAGTCAAAATATTCGTAAGGTTCAAATTCAAACATTTTGGCGACGAAATTGAGCGGTATAATTGCGGCTATTGTATTAAAATCGCGTGCTGCGCTGTTGTATTTTTTCTTGGCGCTTTGCACTTTCCCTTCGGCATAAATAATGCTTTTCTGCAATTTTAAAAAATGCTCGTCGGTTTTTAATTCGGGGTGTTTCATCGCGGCTGTAAAAACCTTTTTAAATTTTTGCGTGATTTCGTTTTCTTTGGCTACGCGCTCTTGCAGGGTTTGCGCGGTGCGGCAGGCTTCCTTCATGTGGGAAAGTTCATAAATAAACTCGCGGTCCAATTCGCTAAACGAGGCGGCGGATAGCGCCAGCACAGGGATTAACTCTGCGCGGTTCTTCATATTATTGTCCAATTTTTGCCAAGCATTTTGGGCGGCCTTGTTAAGCGACACAAATTTCAAATATGCCAAGCCAAACAACACTACTCCCATACACATTGCCCCGAATAAAAACCAAATCAACATATATAAAACCTCCCATTGACGAACTGCCGGTTTATAATTACAATTAAAGTATCGGTCCTGATATACTACAAAGTATAACGGTTAACCCGCCAGAAATCAAGGACCGGGCGGGAAAATCGGTCAGTTTGGTGTTTCTTGTCGGGCCGGCTCACGCCGGAACTTTTACGGATTATCTACGGAGGAAATATGTTGCTTACGCTGTCGTCGTTTGCAGGTTTTACGGCGCTTGTGCTGGGCTTGTCGTATTACCTGACGCGCAAGAAAGACGCTTCTTCCTCGGAAGGCTATTTTTTGGCCGGAAGAGGACTTACCGGGTGGGTGATTGCCGCCTCACTCTTGCTTACGAACCTATCTACCGAACAAATGGTGGGCTTAAACGGCCAGGGATATATGTTTAATATGTCTGGTATGGGGTACGAAATCGGGGCCTCGCTGGCGCTTATTATTGTGGCGTTTTTCTTTCTGCCGCGTTATTTAAAAAAGGGTTATGCCACTATCCCGGACTTCGTGGGCGACCGCTACGACGGCGCCACCAAGCAGTTTGTAAACTTTTTATTCTTGGCGGGGTATGTGCTTATCCTGTTGCCGACGGTGCTGTATTCCGGCGCGATTGGTATGGGCGGTATCTTTGACATTATGGGCACATTCCACTTATCGCCAATGATGGCTATCATTGTAGTAGTGGTGGCGATTGGTGTGCTGGGGTGCTTATATACCATTTTCGGCGGACTTCGCATTATGGCGATTGCCGATACGCTTAACGGTATTGGGCTCATTATCGGCGGGATGATGGTGCCGCTGTTTGCCCTTGCCTATGTGGGAGACGGCAATATTTTGGCGGGCCTTACCGAGGTGGTAAAATCCCACCCGGAAAAATTTAACGCTATTGGCTCCTCCACCGACCCGGTTCCCTTTGCTACAATGTTTACGGGGATGTTTTTGGTAAACCTGTTCTATTGGGGCTGCAACCAAACGATTATCCAGCGCGCCTTAGCGGCCAAGAATTTAAAAGAGGGGCAAAAGGGGCTTTTGCTGTGTGCCATTTTTAAATTGATTGGGCCTATCTACTTGATTATTCCGGGCATTGTGGCGTTCCACATTTTCCAAAGCACTCCTTTGGAAGTGGGGGATATGGCTTACCCGATGCTGGTGAATAAAGTGCTGCCCTTCTACTTAATCGGCTTCTTTGCGGCGGTGTTGTTCGGGGCGATTTTAAGTTCATTTAACGCGGCCTTGAACTCCACCTCCACTTTGTTTATGCTTAACGTGTATAAGCCGCTTATCAAACCGTCTGCTACGGATGAAGAATTGGTAAACAAGGGCAAATATGTGGGCATTTTGCTGGCTGTATTTTCTATGGTTGTAGCACCGCTGATTGCCAAGGCGCCTTCGGGCCTGTTTAACTATTTGCAGATGGTGAACGGGTTTTACAATGTGCCGATTTTTACGCTGATAATTTTCGGTATGCTTAATAAAACCGCGCCTGCGTGGTCGGCCAAAGTTACCCTTGTATTTTTTATGGTGGGCTACGGCCTTACGCAGTTGGGCGTGATTAAGACGGACCTGCATTTCCTGCATATTTTGGCTATTTTGTTTGCTGTGTCCATTGCCTTTATGTACCTGACGGGCAAACTGTGGCCGGCTAAAAACCGCTATGATGACGGCAAGGACCTGAATATTGTGGATAATACACCGTGGAACTTGGGCGTAACCGTCAGCGTGGCGATTGTGCTGTGCGTGTTTGGTGTGTATATCTTATTTTCTAAATTGGGTATTGCCGCTTAAACAAGCGTTTTATAAAAAAGGGGGCGGGGCGAAAGTTCCGCTCTCTTTTTTTGTTCGGGCGGGGGAAAACTTGTTATAATAAACTAGACGAAAGGAGAATTTTATGACAGAAACCCGCATTAATATTATGGACCCTCAGCCTGTTTCCGTTCAGCCGCAGGCGGATGAAACCCCCAAGGTGGTGTATGCCTCGGTAACGGAACGGTTTGTTGCCTTGCTGATTGATTATGGCGTAATTTTTATTCCCGGCCAGTTTGTCGGCCTTGCCATTTTAAAGATTTTAGGCCCATATGCCGAAATGTGGCAGATTGCGGCGGTTCTTTTGGGAATTAATGCTTTGTTTGTGTTGTATGAAGCCATTTTTTCGTCCGGAGACCGCGTAACCCTCGGTAAATCTTTGGTGGGTATTGCGGTAGTTAAACAAGATTTAAGCGGCCCCATATCGTTTCCACGCGCATTTATGCGTGCGGTTGGCTATTACATTAGCGGTGCGCTTTTGATGTGCGGTTTTCTGTTTGCCTTTTTTGACGACAGACACCGTGCGTTGCACGATTTTTTAGGTGGAAGTGTAGTCGTGCAAATCCGCCAAAAAGCCTGGTGGGAAAATTTAATGGTACGTTTGTTGGGCGCACTTTTGTTGGCGGGGTTTGCGTGGGTAATGTACCAACAATGCTTCGGCGGCGGGTCTGTTGTTCAGCAGTATTATGTAAACAGAGCCAAGGCCCAGTTGCAAAATGTGGCGCTGTTGGAAGAGGCCCATTATGCACGTTACGGCTATTATACCAACGATTTGTTGCGCTTATCCTTGTTGTCCGGCGACCCGGTGCAATTCCAGCGTGATACGCAAAAGGCGCTTTCCCCCAAAGGGTTTAGAATTGGTGTGCAAAAGGATTCCTATAAAATTATGGCATATGCCAAGGATACCAAGAAAACGCCTGTTTATTTTTCCAGTAAATAGCGTGGAATTTAGATTAAAAAAGGGAGCCTGTTCAAAGGCTCCCTTTCTTTGTGTCAAAAAGCGTTATTCGTGGCTTTTTTCCGTGGAGTGTTGGCAGTTTACGCAGTAGCGTGCAAAAGGCATTGCTTTAATGCGTTTTTTGGGAATAGGCTGGCGGCAATATTCGCAAAAGCCGTAAATTCCTTTGTCAATTTTGCGCAAAGCGGCTTCAATTTGCCCGATAGTGTTGTGGGCATTGCCGGAGAGTTCAAACAAAATTTCTTTATCCAAACTTTTGGAAGCATCGTCAATCGGGTCGCCCACTTCTGCTTCCGGCATATCCATATTCTTTTTATCTTTCAGGCGGGCGGTGGCGTCCTCTTTCAGTTCTTCTAAATGTTTTTTAATTTCCTTTAATTCTGCGGCGGTGAGAGCCTCTTTGTTTGCTTTCTTAGTAACCATACAACTATTCCTTTCTATACAAAAATTTACGTCCTAACAGGTTGGCCCCGTTTGGATAACTGTTTGATTAGTTTAGCAAAGTAAAAATACTTTTGCAACCCCAGCCGCTTCTGCGGACAAACGAGCCGGGGAATTGTTATAATAAAATAAGTTGTTTTATACCGGAGATTTCTATGAAAAATTTTTTAACCCGTCCTTTGGGGGAACTTATCGTTTCCAACCCGTTTGTAGATAATTACAGAAAAATGTGGCCCTTTGTAAAGCCCTATCTTTTCCGTGCGGTTTTGGGGCTTTTGCTTGCGCTGCCCGTCGGTGCGTTAGACGCTACGGTCGCTTTGTTTATGAAGTATTACACCGATGATGTGCTGGTTGCCAAAAACGCTATTTTTGCCGCTTGGATTCCTCTTTTGATTATCGGTTTTGTGTTGGTGCAAAGTATTTTAACGTACTTGGTTAAGTATCTCAATACTTGGGTGGGCAATAAAATTACCTTGGACGTGCGCAAAAAACTCTTTCATAAACTGTTAAGTATGCACAGCGGGTATTTTGACACGACCGACTCCGGTTATATTATGATGCGCTACAACGGCGATGCTGACACCGCCTGCAACGGACTTATCAATAACCTGCGTATGGTGGTTACGCGCGTATTTTCGTCCATTACCTTGGTGTTTGTGTTGCTCTACAACTCTTGGCAGTTGACGTTTATCGCCATTGGCGCGTTTGCCGCGGCGGGTGCGCTGATTTATGTGGTGCGCAAAAAATTAGAAGAACTGGTGCGCAATACGGTGGTAATTTCCTCTATTGCGATGCGTGCGTATAACGAAACCTTTAACGGAAACCGTACCATTGCAGCCTACAACCTGCAAGAGGACCAGGAAAGCCGCTTTAATCATTTAATGGACGAGGTATTTAGCCTTAATATGGGTATGGTTAAACATACGGGTTGGCTGTCCCCGGTGATGCACTTTATCGTGTCCTTGGGGCTTGCCTTGGTGTTCTGGCAGAGCAGTTCTATGATTGTAAAGGGGACTATTACCAGCGGTAATTTTACGTCGTTCGTTACGGCGCTTTTAATGCTCTACACCCCGGTTAAAACAATGGGCGACAACTATGTGGATATCAAAAAGGCCTTTTTGGCGATTGACCGTATTTTTGAAATCTTTGCGCTCAAAACGGACATCTATGACAAACCCAATTCGGCGGAAATGGACGGGCTAAAAAAAGAAATTTGCTTTAAGGATGTTTATTTCTCTTACAAACCCGGAGTAGAGGTGTTGAAGGACATCAATTTAACCGTTCCTGCGGGTTCTACGGTGGCTTTGGTGGGGAACTCCGGCGGCGGAAAATCTACCGTTGTCAGCCTGCTCCCGCGTTTTTATAATGTAACCAAAGGCGCCATTACGATTGACGGCGTGAATATCCAAAATTTTACGTTAAAATCTTTGCGTAACCATATTTCGGTGGTGTTCCAGGATAATTTCCTGTTTACAGGTACGATTCGCGATAATATTTTAATCGGACGTCCCGGCGCTACGGAAGAGGATTTAAAAGAGGCTGTTAAAAATGCCCATTTGGACGATTTTATCCATACGCTTAAAGACGGTTTAGATACGGTGTTGGGAGAGCGCGGTTTGACCCTTTCCGGCGGACAGCGCCAACGTGTAGCCATTGCACGCGCTTTTATCCGCCGTGCTCCTATCGTCATTTTGGACGAAGCCACCAGCGCTTTGGATAATAAGTCGGAAGCCGTGGTACAAAAGGCGCTTGATAACTTGATGAAAAACCGTACGGTTTTTGTGATTGCACACCGTTTATCCACCGTGGTAAATGCGGATAAAATCGTAGTAATTAACGAAGGGCACATTGTGGAGGAAGGCACGCACGAAACCCTGCTAAAAGTGCCAAACGGTGCGTACGCATCCCTTTACAACGCGCAGTTCAAAAAGAAGGAACATCACAAATAAGTTGAGCCGTTTGATACTAGCCCCGGTTTTGGTTTTTACCACCCGGGGCTTTTTTATGCACTTTTGGCTGACAGAAATTTTGCTTTTTCGTTGTTTATGTTAAAAGGGTTGTTTTATTTTTTTTTTTTGTTAAAATTTTGACAATTAAGGTCGGACATACCCGGATGTATCTGCCGTATAAAAATGTGTATAAAAGGCCGTTTTGCTCAAATATAAAGGCCTTAACAAGGAGAAAAAATGAAAGGGTTTATTGAAGTTAGCCGTGCGGCTACTTGTGCTAGTGTCGTCATTCTGGAAAGTTGTAGTCCAGAATCTGTTGTTGCGAAACGGCGAGATTCCGTACAGAAACCTTACGGAATGACGTTTGTTTGGGGTGGCCGCACGGTAAAACCTATTTTGTCATCCCCGAAGGTTTCTGTCGGGGATCCGTTTTTATTCAAAAAGGAAAACGACAGATTCCCGACTACGACAATCGGGAATGACAACGAATCCAAGAACGGAGACAACAGATTCCCGAGCCCTGCGGGCCGCCTCACACGCGGGAATGACGACTTTATGAAAAAAGAAGGTCATCCTGAATTTAGTTCAGGATCTACATCTTGGGTCGTTAGCCGTGGCTTTACCCTTATTGAACTATTAGTCGTTGTCCTTATTATCGGTATTTTGGCGGCGGTGGCGGTGCCGCAGTATCAGATAGCGGTGGATAAGTCTAAATTTGCGTCCAATATGCCGCTGTTAGATGCGGTGGAATCCGCCCAAGAGGCCTATTATTTGGCAAACGGCCAGTATGCAAGCACCTTTGACCAGTTGGACATAGAGATACCAAAAAACTATGCGTATAAAAAACCTGAGAGTTGGGGCGGAGATTGTTGGGCGACGGGAGAACCTTGGGGCTATCCGTATATATGTACTAACCAATGCTATTCTTTTATAGCCCCGTGGCAACCGTATGACGCTACATATTTTCGCACGCATAACCATATCAGTTCTATGAGATTCTGTGGCAAGGCAGATGCTAAAAGAGCCTGTATTATTGGATATGAAAAGGTGAATTCTCAGGCCGCCCGGTGGCGCAGGTTGTGCAACGCCTTAGGTACGGAAACCTCCCAGCGGTATGCGGGCGGTGCGTTTACTAGTAAAAGCACTTGGGACTTGCACTAATATTTAGTTTAAAGCAGGCCCGCCCTCGCGGTGTTCGCCTTTCGGCCTGTGGCCTCAAACTCACACAACGCTGTGGGCTTCAAATCCCGACGCAACACCAAGCAGTTGGTGTTGCTCCAACTCTCTATAAATTTAAAAACCCCGCCAAGAGTAGCGGGGGGTTAATGTTGTATAGGAAAACGGAGGGAGGAATTTGCCCTGCATAAATTTCCTGACGGAAATTTTGCCCGGGCCCGCCCTCGCGGTGTTCGCCTTTCGGCCGATGTCCTCTAACTCACACAACGCTGTGGGCTTCAAATCCCGACGCAACACCAAGCAGTTGGTGT
>NZ_JAJWTS010000015.1:0-1876 GCF_021632165.1 Candidatus Avelusimicrobium fimicolum | reverse complement strand
TGCTCCAACTCTCTATAAATTTAAAAACCCCGCGTAAGTGCGGGGTGTTAAATTTCTACGGAGAGGGAGGCCGTAATAATACCGACGGTAACGCCCCCATTTTTGCCCCCATATTAAGAGCATTTACACCTCGGTTTTACATGCTCAACATCATACACTTTTCGCATAGCATACTCCTCTTTTTTGCCTTTGTTCCAGCCCTGTACTGGGCGCAAATAGCCGACCACGCGGCTGTACACCTCGCACTTAGTCCCATGGCAGTTAGCTTGTGCTTTTTTCAGTTCAGCAACTTCTTTTAGTAGTTCTGCTTTTGTTTTCATGAGTTATCCTCTTTTTTGCATTTCTCACACGCCACCCAACAGGGCTCCCCTGTTTTCAGGCACATGTATTCCCAAAAATAGTGGTCGTATTCGGCGTGTTTGCATTTCATAAATAAACCCCTATTAGCACCCCAACTCGGCCGGAACCTACAAACACGCCGGCGGTTGTGTTGTGCAAAAGGCCAGTTAAATCGTCTAGGCGGCGGTCCGCAAACACATAGGGTGCGGCGGTTTGGTCCAAGCCTACCCCGGCACCATAGCGGTCAAAATAGGCCAAACGTACACCCAGTCCGGCTTTTATATCACTACCCAATAACCCCTGCACCGCAGGACGAAAAGTGAAACCGGCGCGTTTTACGCGTATTGTTTCGGCCCCCTGTGTGGGCCGGACGACTTCTACCGTGCCTTCCGGCGGCACATATTTTACAGTGTCTTTGACAGAACCGTCCGGCTGGCGCACCTTGGCCGTAAGTTTGTTGGCTTTTACAACCACTTGGGCAGCGGTGTTTTCGGGCAAAGTGGCCGTCCTGGCAGTCAGTTTATCCAGTTGCCGCGCCTTGTACCAGTTGGAAAATAGTAGCCCTGCCAGTAGTAGCAGGGCTAACAGTCTAGTTATTTTTTTCATTGGTCAGGGCTTTTTCCGCGCGGCTCATAATCGCGCGTTTAATTCCGTCATAGCCGATTTGTGCCAAGGCCAATACCACCAGCCCGATAAGCACCGCCATAAGCGGCGTTTTGGCCGTAATGCCTGCGCCATAAACGGCAATGAACCCGCAGAGCATAGCCCCGGCAAATACTGCCAAGGACCATACAAAGCCCGGCACCTTGAAAAACTTTTCTACCAAGTTTTTCGTCCACTCAATTAAGCCCACGCACGCAACCGCGGCTAGGCAGATAATCATTCCTAGTTCCATTGTTTCACTCCTTTTTAATTTCGGCTGCTTTGCCGATATTAAATCCATTTGCCCGTTTCCATCATACGGGCATTTTCTATCGCCCGGCGGCCCACCTGTGCCGCCCATTTGCTCGCCAACATCTCTTTGGCGGCGGTCTGATAGTCGCCCTGTTCCACGGCGGTAAGCATTTTTTTGAAGCCTTTTAAGCGCGCAAGGCCCATATTAAATGCCATATCCACTAGCACAAATTGCCGCGCGTCGTCCAGTTTCCACCACCATGGGAACGCGTCTTTGACGGCTCGTTCCGCGTGTGCCAAGTCCTCTTGCAGGATAAACAAAGCGGCGCTTGCGCTAATGCCGTTTTCCAAATTGTGCCCATAGCCAATGGTTAAATGGCCCGTAGGACATTTGTAAGGGAGTTTTGAAAAGCCCTCATAGCGGCGAATATAGGCCGCGGCTTTTACGTTATCCATTAATCATCCCTCCTGCGATAATGCATTTCACTAATACGCTTATGCGCGTTGGCGCAACTGTCTTCCAACTTGGCCACACGTTCTTGCAGATGGTTATATTTATCCTGCTTGGATTCCAAGCGGGACAGGTCTTTGCGGATAGCGCGCAGTTCGTTCCATAACCCGCCGGCGGCAAATACCACAGCGG